>NZ_JAUBOJ010000055.1:22753-25814 GCF_036700185.1 Microcoleus sp. BM001215392
GGTTAGTACGAAAAATTTGGGGCTTCTCAACTGACGCACCCTACTTGTTGTGGCTGGGCATTCTATGTTTTATGCTCCGCCTGTTCCCTTGATATAAGTCACAGGATAATCGGGATTGCTCGGATTGCCGATTAACCGCTGATTCCTACAATCTACCAGCAAATCTAACTTCTCCAAAACCACTTGACCAATCAACACCTCATCACCTGTCACCAGAGCATCTTCGGTAGTCCTACGCCCCTGAATTTCAATTAATATAGCTTCCGTTACTCCTACGGTTTCTTGACGACCATCAGCATACTTAACAACTTGCTGTCCTATAATTCGTAAACCTAGTTGCTGTAACATCTCTGCGGAAATTACTAGGTAAACCGATCCTGTATCTACTAGAGCTTCTGTTTCACACTCGCGCAACAACCGAGGCGCGAGCAACCCGCGGCTAACTAGAGCTTCGTCTATGGCATTTGTTAGCTTTACCTGAGTCTTAACTGCCCCCATATTCTTGATGCCATCCAATTCTAATTTATTTAATTCTTTCATACTAAATTTCCTTTGAATCTTTTTATGCTTGCATTATACGATTTCTGCTAACCCAGACGCGATCGCCCCGATTAACCCAGATTTTTTGAGATGAGTATTTAGTTAACAATCATGAGTTACAATCTAAAATCTAAAATCTAAAATCCAAAATTGATATCATGGCTTTCATTTCAGTTCGCGGTGTGGAACATTATTACGAGTGGATAACAGCAGACAACAGCGCCCAACCCAGCGGCAAACCTGTGATGGTATTCCTCCACGGCTGGGCTGGCTCGGCTCGCTATTGGGAAAGCACTGCACAGGCTATTGCTGATGATTTTGATTGTTTGCTGTACGATATGAGAGGTTTTGGCCGATCGCCCTTACCGCCATCACCTCCTGAGTCCAGCTACGAGCTCGAAACCTACGCCCACGACTTAGCTGAATTATTACAAACCCTGAATTTAAGCCGAGTCTTTCTGAATGCTCACTCTACAGGTGCATCCGTTGCTACTTTATTTCTCAACCTTTACCCCGAAAAAGTAGAAAAAGCCATTCTCACTTGCAGTGGCATTTTTGAATACGATGAGAAAGCCTTCACAACTTTTCATAAATTCGGCGGCTATGTGGTGAAATTTCGCCCGTCTTGGCTGGCTTCGATCCCGTTTGCCGATCGCATCTTTATGGCCCGGTTTTTGCGCCAATCTCTCCCCACAGCGGTGAGTTTAGCGTTTCTAAAGGATTTCTTAATGGCAGACGAGGAAGCTGCGATCGGTACAATGGTGACAGCAGTCAGCAAAAGAGCAGCCGAGGAAATGCCCCAGGAATTTGCACGGTTGAGCGTTCCTACGCTGCTGGTAGCCGGAGAATTCGATCAAATTATCCCCGCCGCCATGGGAGAGCAAGCAGCCTCCCTCAGCAAAAAAGTAGAATTTGTTATAATTCCCAATACAGCTCACTTTCCGATGCTGGAGGATGCCGCAACATATTTGCAGCTAATCCGAGACTTTTTGCCAGCAGCGGCTTAGCTGAGTTGTTGTTCATGTAATGTACTACGATCGGGGAAGCAAGCTTTTAAAGCAGCTTTTGCTCCGATCTTAATTTTTAATTCCTAATTTCTTAAAGCGAAAGGTGGTATCATGAACGACCTCGATCAATACTATAGAGTGCTGGGACTATTACCGGGAGCTTCCCGAGAAGAAATTACTCAAGCCTACAAGGATTTAGCGTTCATTTGGCACCCCGATCGCATCCCTAAAGATAATCCTAGATTACTCCAGAAAGCTGAAGAAAAGATTAAGGAAATTAATCAAGCTCGCGAACAGTTGCGATCGATTCAGCCAAGAGGTCAAAGTCAAAACGCTCAGCACAAAAATACTCAGCACAAAAACACCCAGCAACAAAACCCCCAGTACAGAAATACCCAACAACAAAACACCCAGCAGAAACACGCCCAGCAACAAAATACTCAGTATCAAAATACTCAGTATCAAAATACTCAGTATCAAAATACTCAGTACAAAAACACTCAGCAACAAAACACTCAGCAACAAAACACTCAGCAACAACACACTCAGCAACAACATACTCAGCAACAACACACTCAGTATAGAAACACCCAGCCGCAAAACACCCAGCCGCAAAACACCCAGCCACCGCCGACAAGTCCACAAGAACCCCGCTACTCTTCTCAACCCTCTTCAGGACAATCTCCTAGCAATTATGGGGGAAATTATGCGGGAAATTATACCCGAAATCCGACCGGGCCTTATTCAGATACCTCCCGCTACCAATCGCAGCCGCCATCGCAGCCATCTGCGTCTTACCGCCAAGCAGCGCCACAAGCTCCCGATTTAAGCGGTTCCAACTTCAAAGGAGCTTCCTTAAAAGAAAAGGATTTTTCAGGTAGAAACTTGAGCAATGCAAATTTGAGCGAAGCTGACTTAAGCGATACTTTTCTGCACAATATCAACCTCACAGCGGCGAATTTGCAGAAAGCTAACTTGTTTAGGGCTAACCTGTTGGGAGCTTGTTTGATTAATGCCAACTTGAGAGAAACCAATTTAATTGGAGCGGATTTGAGCGGTGCAGACTTGAGCGGTGCAGATTTGACGGGTGCTAAAATCGGTTATGGCGATCGGGTTATGGTAAAACTCACAGGAGCTAGATTAACAGGTACAATCTTACCTGACGGTACGGTACACAACTAAAGCATTTACTTTTTCTTTAGTAGTGAAGAATACCAGTCCTCTGATTTTGAATAAAACTTGCATTCCTCACTACTAACTTATAGCATTCCCATTTTATTTATTTATTTCTTTCTTTCTTTCTTTCTTTCTTTCTTTCTGTATCCAACACCGTTAATCAAGCTTCATTCTACAGCAACCGCCAAAACTGTAGAATTTTTTTGCTTCTTCCGACTTCCATCCAACTTCTGACTTCTTCCGACTTCCATCGGACTAATGACTACTGACTTCTTCCATCGGACTAATAGACTTGAATTGCAAAAATCGGAAAACACCCTAAAATTATCTGCGTTTAT
>NZ_JAUBOJ010000056.1:0-5596 GCF_036700185.1 Microcoleus sp. BM001215392
CAATCAATTTGTAGGGGTGAAGCATTCGGGCGAAAATTGTTGATTCCCAACCTACCATCTAATACCCGAATGCTTCACCCTGCCCCACAGACAAGTCATAATTACCAAATATTTTGCTTGATGTGCGATGTCACCGCATATTTCGTTTTGACAAATAGTCGGTGTTGCGATCGAGATCCTTTCGTGGGGCCAGGGCGAAGCATTTGGGTCTGAAATCTTGGGTTTTTTGTTCTAAATTGTCGCCCAAATGCGAGAGCCCCTACGAATAATTAGATCGCATTTTTGGGTTAATGGTCGATCGCCTTTCCAACCGCCAGAAATCTAATCATCCCCATCCAATCCCAGCGGCACAAAATACTGACTGTAAACCACACTATCCGGTGCCCACAGCGGCCGCCAATAAACACTTTGAATCACCGCCTTCTCCCCATCAGCATCATCCGGCCACTGAAAACTGACGATCGCAATATTGCCATAACCCACAATCTCATCACCCTCTTGCAGCCACCGATTCCGCCACAACAGCGCTATCAAATTCCACAAACGACGCAACAGTAACAACGGTTTATTTTTAGGCAATATACTTGACATATCACCGTCTTCATCCTGTAAAAATACCCGAGATTTTTGTCGCTTCATCCAATCAACTCGATAACCCCAATCAGGCAAAGATTGCCTATCCCTCACAGCAGCAGCCACAGCCTTCTTCCTGCCGCGTCTCGGAATCTTCACCAACTCCAGCGGCTCATTCCATCCCAAACATTCGTGCGATCGCTCGGGAAACAGCGACTTAATCTTAGTATGAATTACATGAGTTGTCCACTCCTCATTAATGAAAGCACTAGCCGTTAACTGCGCCAACACAGACAATCTTTTACCCGCAATTTTCATCTCTCCATTCACCCCAGATACAGACGACAAACGCTCAATTTCAGGGCGAGAATCGCCAAAATGACAATCCGACCAATACCTCAGCCGCACAGCAGCAGCATAGTGAATATCCCCCGTCAAAACAATCACCCGATCGCGCTGCTTAAAAAACTCCGACAACAGCTTCACAAAAGCCAACTCATGAAAATTCCAAGCATCCCCCGCATCACTATTAAAAACCTTCCCCTGTTCCACATCCCGCCTTTGCACCGCATCAATAATCCACAAACCCACCAAATTTGTCGGCACCACAACCAGCGTCGCCTCGATCGCAAATTCTCCACTTTTATTCAGCAAATCAGTCTCCCGCAAAGGCTGCTGAATTTGCTCCTCAAAACCTTTGTGAGTCAAAAGCATCGGCGGCGCGATCGCACTTTCCACTGGATAGCCCCGCCAAGTCCGCGTATCCAGCACAATCACCTCATGCTTAAAACTTCTCACGGTAAAATGCCAATTCAAAACCTCATCATCTCGATCCAAAATCAAAACATCCTCATCCAACTTAAACTTCGGCAAATTAGTTTCAACATCAACCCCTGGAATTCCCAAATACTTACCAGCATCCTCCCAAATAGCAACATCAGTCCCCGCCGAATTTGACCACTTTTCCGTAGCCTTTAATAACTTATCTCCTACTCTTCCATCCTCGAACTGTGCGGGAGTATTTCCCCAACTCTGAAACACAGCATAAGCCAGCAAAGCATTCTGTACCACCCGGCGGCCCAGCGGCTTACCCAGCACCCGATAACACCACTCCCGATTCAAAAAGCAATCATCGCTAACATCATGATCGTCGCAAATCATATAAGTCGGAATATTAGCCAGCGCCCGCCTCACCCTCCACAAATTGCGACAAAAACCGTCAAGTTCAACAACTTCTCTATCCCAGACTTTTGCTTGTTTAGAATCTTGACGAATATCCTTACCCTTGGGAAAACTATCGCACCAAAGCACAGGAGACCAAACTAACAAATACATCGCGCAATATTCGCCCAAACCAAACAAGTGACTTTTAGCTTTGTCCGGTTTATTCACCAACATCGCCGTAAAACCGCCAAAATCTCTAGCAATATCGCTGCGAGTCCCCGGCTGTAACTCAATTGTTTTTTTGTACTCAAACTCAGCATCAGAGGCTTTCTGAATTGGCACCTCTCTAAAAATTTCCCTTTCTGCACGAATTACATTTTTATTTGGCGAGTTTTTAGGTATACTGGTACACAAATTCTTTTTTATTTGGGCGTCATCCATCAGGGGTAAACTTTCTTCCCAGCCCAACAGTGTATCGCCAGCATCAGTCAAGGCCCACAGCATCGCATCGGCAACGTCATCGCCGTAAATTTGGTCGCCTGTTAAAAACAGTTGGTGGGGCCGAAAATTCGCCATACCTGCAAACTGTTCGATCGCATTATCCAAGATTGGCAGCGCATCTCTGCCGTCTCCGTGGGGCTTGCGACAAGAGCCGTGCACTATACGCAAATAGTTTAAATCCCTCGGTGGCAAGGCAAAAGTAGGCAACCCGTGAGCGAAATAACTAATCGTCGAGGGCCCCAAAGCCGACAAATCTGTGCCGTCCGCCCACAGACAAGAAAGGAGATTTTGTTTCTCATTTTCAGGGACTGCAACCGACTGCGACTCGCGACTCCCAGCAAACTCAATGTCATAAGCATAAATTTGCCCAGATGTCAATAGATTGCTGTCGATCGGTTTAGCCGTCACCGCAACTACGTGCAGATATTTGCCAAGCTGCACGGTAGAGCTCGCACCTTCGAGCAAGGGCGCACCGACAATTTCGCCGTTGCCGCCCTGGGTCGAAAAAACCTTGAGTTCGACTTGTCGGGGTGCTTTCAGAGCCAGCCAAACTGTCACGGCCCCACTTTCTGTCCGGCGCAAAATCGGGCCTGCAAGGATGAGTGGCAAGTGATGAATTCGATGATTTAACGGTGTCCACGACATAGGAATTAAACAAATAAAAATTAAATAACGGGTTTCTAGCAATCAGATTTAAGGCATCGACAATCAGTCGCCCGCTTAATTAATGCTAAGTCTGCAAACCCATGTCTGCAAAATTGTAACAATTCATTAAGCAAAATTAATAATCAACCATGCTACAAGAAGAACAACTACAACATTTCTTAAATTCAGTTCCGCAGCTAGCAATTAAACCATCAGAACCCCCTGTAGAAGCCAAGAACCCGGCGATTTACTCGTCACCTTTAGATCGATCGATCGATCGCCATCCCCTCACAGTCGGCCCAGAAACCCCGATCGCCCAAGTCTTGGCTCTCATGAACCCGACGCGCGTCTCATGTCAGCTATGTAGCGAAAAACAAAAGGCTCTTCCCCTCCCAGCAAAGCGCAGTTGCGTCTTAGTCGTCGAAGATAATCGCCCGATCGGCATTTTCACAGAACGAGATATCGTCAAGCTAACTACTCTGGTAAATTGTGCGGTAGGGCTGACAATTGCCGACGTAATGACTCGATCGCCCATCACCCTCAAACAATCCGAGTCTCAAGATATCTTCACAGCAATCTTCACCTTGCGCCAGCACTCCATCCGCCATTTACCTATAGTCGATGATGACTCGCGACTTCTTGGTATCATCACCCGCGAAGCCATTCACGAAGCCCTGCAACCGGTGAACTTGCTAACCAATTTGCGCTGTGTGGCAGATGTCATGACAAAAGAAGTCATTTGTGCCCCAAAGACTGCCTCAGCCCTCGATTTAGCCAAGCTCATGGTCAAAAATCAAGTTAGTTGCGTCGTCATTGTCGAAGAGCCAATTCAGCATCCACAGCGGAAAATCCTACCAATAGTACCCATAGAAAATAACCCAATGCCGATCGGCATTGTCACCGAGCGCGACATTGTACAGTTTCACGCCCTCGAATTAAACCTCTCCGAAATCTCGGCAACTGAGGCGATGAGTTCGCCTTTATTTTGCATATCTCCCACCGATTCCCTGTTTGGCGCCCACCAGGAAATGCAGCGGCACTCCGTGTGCCGTTTGGTAGTATCTGGCAGTCAGGGAGAGCTTTTGGGAGTTATTTCTATGGCAAATTTGCCGCAAGTTTTTAACCAATCTGAAATGTACGGGACGATCGAGCTTTTGCAGCAAGCAGTAGACGACAGAGCCGCCCAACTCCAAAAAACCAACGAACTTTTACAGCAAGAAATTTGCGAGCGCCAGCGCGCCCAAGAAGCCCTGCGCCAAGCTCACGACGACTTAAAAAAACAAGTAGAAGAGCGCACCGCTCAACTTTTAGAATCAAATGAATTATTGAGACGAGATATTATCAAGCGTCAGCGAGTAGAAGAAGTGCTGCGGAAAAAGCAAACGTGCTTAAAAAATCAAGCGCAGCAATTAGAGGAAACTGTGCGGAAGTTGCAGCAAACTCAAACTCAATTAGTCCACACCGAAAAAATGTCTTCTTTGGGACAAATGATTGCCGGTATCGCCCACGAAATTAACAATCCGGTTAATTTTATCTACGGCAATCTTTCCCACACCAGTCATTACATCAAAGAATTAATTCAACTATTGGAACTTTACCAGCATCACTATCCCGAACCAGTCTCGGAAATTCGCGAAGCAGCAGCAGATATGGAAATCGATTTTTTGGTGCAAGACTTATCTAAAATCGTCTCTTCGATGCAGGTAGGAACCGATCGCATCCGCCAAATAGTTTTATCGATGCGCAATTTTTCGCGATCGGATCAATCCAACATCAAACTCGTTGACATTCACGAAGGCATCGATAGCACTTTGTTGATTTTGCAGCACAGGCTCAAAGCTCAAGGCGCACATCCAGGTATTCAAATTATTAAGCAATACGGATCTTTGCCTGGCATCGAGTGCTGCACAGGTCAGCTAAATCAAGTGTTTATGAATATTCTCGGTAATAGTATTGATGCTTTGGATGAAGCAATCCAGAAGGGTCAATGGGGAAAGGGAAATGGGAAAAATCCGCTGCCATCAATTCCTAATTATCCGGCTCTTCCCGCTATTACAATTCGCACTGAAGTTGTTGGTGGGGGTTTTGTGGCGATCCGCATTTCCGACAACGGCGGGGGCATCCCGGAGGAGATCCGCCGCCAATTATTTGACCCGTTTTTTACAACCAAACCAGTCGGTAAGGGTACTGGGTTGGGACTGTCTATTTCTTACCACTTAGTTGTGGAAAAGCACGGGGGACGGCTAAACTGCGTTTCGGAAGTTGGGCTGGGTACTGAATTTGCGATCGAAATTCCGATCGCCAGAAAGCAGTTGACAGTTGAGAGTTGACAGTTGACAGTGGGCAGTTGTTAGGAAAGCAGTTGTTAGGAAAGCAGTTGGCAGGGGAGCATCTCATTTTCGCAAAAAACTGACCGCTAACAACTGAAAATTGTATTTCGCGATCGCACTTGCGCCCTCAGAAACCCGGTTTCTTCAGAGATTTCTCGTCACAAAATGCAAAACTCGCAGAAACCGGATTTCGACGCACCGATGCGTCAACTGCCAACTGCCAACTGCCAACTGCCAACTGCCAACTGCCCACTGCCAACTGCCCACTGCCCACTGCCCACTGCCCACTGCCCACTGCCAACTGCCAACTGCCAACTGCCAACTGCCAACTGCCCACTGCCCACTGCCCACTGCCCACTGCCCACTGCCCACTGCCCACTGCC
>NZ_JAUBOJ010000056.1:5696-8030 GCF_036700185.1 Microcoleus sp. BM001215392
ACTGCCCACTGCCCACTGCCCACTGCCCACTGCCCACTGCCCACTGCCCACTGCCAACTGCCCACTGCCCACTGCCCACTGTCGCTCAATTACTAAAAATTCACAATTTTTTACACAACACTCAAAACCCAAGCAAAATCACTCTTTCCTAATCTAAAATCTCAAATCTCAAATCCAAAATCGTCTAATTTTGGCATCCCAGGCCCAATTAACCCAACTTACTTTCGGCTTTGCCTCATCCACTAGCGCCTTTGTTGCCCCTCCACTTACCCCACAAGCCATCAACTGCACCCATCCTAGCCCCAAACCCAAAGACCGAGATTATTTGAGAAGTTAACTTTTGTTTTGTTTTTGTACCTCTTTTTATTAAGAAAGTATTCTAAAATCAAATTAAAATCTAAAATTTTTATAAAAATAGATTAGTAAATCAAAAAAGCAGCTAAGATGCCCAGAGATGCAAAATAAACAAATTTACTAGCATTTTCATTTCGAGAGCCCCTTTCTTTTCCTCGCAAGTTAGCTAATAATGCTTTCAACGAGCTTTGTGCACGGCCGACTCCAAACTTGACAAGAATTGGGATTGCAGTAAGGGGATTGGAGGAAAGGCTGTTGCATTGGGGCGATCGCAAAATCAAAGCGTGAAACCCCAGCCCGATCGTTTTGATAGAAACCTATAGGAGAACAAAGAGTGAAACTCGCAGTTTACGGAAAAGGTGGAATTGGCAAATCGACAACAAGCTGCAACATCTCCGTTGCCCTAGCCAAGCGCGGCAAAAAAGTTTTGCAAATCGGTTGCGATCCAAAGCACGACAGCACATTTACCCTCACAGGCTTTTTAATCCCCACAATTATTGACACCCTTCAAGAAAAGGACTATCACTACGAAGACGTTTGGCCCGAAGATGTCATCTACAAAGGCTACGGCGGCGTTGACTGCGTAGAAGCAGGCGGCCCGCCAGCAGGAGCTGGTTGCGGCGGTTACGTAGTCGGAGAGACCGTTAAACTGCTCAAAGAACTCAATGCCTTCGAGGAATACGACATCATCCTGTTCGACGTGCTCGGCGACGTAGTGTGCGGTGGTTTTGCCGCCCCATTGAACTACGCCGACTACTGCATGATTGTCACCGACAACGGATTCGACGCTTTATTCGCAGCCAACCGCATTGCAGCCTCAGTCCGCGAAAAAGCCCGGACTCACCCGTTGCGCCTTGCTGGTCTAATTGGCAACCGCACCTCCAAGCGCGATTTGATCGACAAGTACATCGACACCGTACCGATGCCAGTGCTGGAAGTGCTGCCGCTGATTGAAGACATCCGCGTTTCTCGCGTCAAAGGCAAGACTTTGTTTGAGATGGCCGAGAGCGATCCCTCCCTAAACTACGTCTGCGATTACTACCTCAACATCGCCGACCAGATTTTGGCAATGCCCGAAGGAGTAGTGCCCAACGACACGCCCGATCGCGAATTATTCTCCTTACTGTCAGATTTTTATCTAAATCCTGTTCAACCAGTGGTCAAGAAGGAGGAAGATGAGCTAGACCTGATGATGGTTTAATAGGTCTAGCGATCAGGATGAGGATAAAGAGGTTATGGCTTTTTTTGATACTTTTTCAGTTGCTCTTAAACAGAAGTGGTTGGACTACTACCAGGCAAATCGGACTTGGCTGCTCCTGCACATGACGGCTGACAACACGGTCGCCACACCCGACGGCGGGAAAAGGCCTGTTTCTTACCTCATCCTGGGAATTGCGGCTGCCCTGGAGCCGGAACTCCAGCAATTAATGCTGCCCTTCTCAAGACTAAAGCCGGATGCAGATAGCCTGATCGAAGTCTTGGGTCTAAATTTTGACCCGGACATAGCACTGGGTATGCCTTCAAATACCGTGCCACAGATGGCCGGTCAATCTCCAGCCGCAACTGCTGCACCCGCAGCCGCAACTGCTGCACCCGCAGCCGCACCCGCAACTGCACCCGCAGCCACACCCGCAACTGCACCCGCAGCCGCAACTGCCACACCCGCAACTGCACCCGCAGCCGCACCCGCAACTGCACCCGCAGCCGCAACTGCAACTGCACCCGCAACTGCACCCGCAGCCGCTGATGCCAAATCTAATAAATTAGGTGGTGCGGCCTTAACAGCAGCCGGAGTAGTCGCCGGAGTCGCCGGAGTCGCAGGTCTAGCTGCTGCTGCTAACGCACTGAGACCGGATGAGGAAGAAGCAGTCTCTGACTTCGACCTCGGCGATGACGAGGAAGAAGCAGTCTCTGACTTCGACCTTGGCGATGACGAGGAAGAAGCAGTCTCTGACTTCGACCTCGGCGATGACGAGGAAG
>NZ_JAUBOJ010000056.1:8130-25778 GCF_036700185.1 Microcoleus sp. BM001215392
GGCGATGACGAGGAAGAAGCAGTCTCTGACTTCGACCTCGGCGATGACGAGGAAGAAGCAGCCTCTGACTTCGACCTCGGCGATGACGATGAAGAAGCGGCTTCGGCTTTGGACGGTCTCGACCTCGGCGATGACGATGAGGAAGACGCCGTATCAGATTTCGATATGGGCGACGACGATGAGGAAGATGCCGTATCAGATTTCGATATGGGCGACGACGATGAAGAAGAAGCTTCGGCTTTGGACGGTCTCGACCTCGGCGATGACGATGAAGAAGAAGCTTCGGCTTTGGACGATCTCGACCTCGGCGATGAGGATGAAGAAGAAGCCTCAGAATTTGGGACTTTGACCTCTGGAGACCTCGAATCGGGGATATCCGACCCGTTTGGGGAAGAAGATGCAGATTTTGTCGCTGAAGAAATACCCGATCCGTTTGGGAAAAAGACCTCAGATGACCTAGACATGGATCTGGGCGACTTGGACGAAGACGCTCTTGACGATGATTTCTCTGTATCTGATGACGATGACCTCGACGATCTCGGACTTGACGATCTGGGGGAAGCAACTACGGGAGATCCTGATGAAGATGATTTAGATGCTCTAGGTCTCGGCGATTTGGATTCCGATGATGAGGATGAAGAGATTTCGGGCTTTTTGTCGGATTTTAAGTAAGGTTGTTGCGATCGCCAAAGTCTATCCTAGTCGGGAGTTTTCCCGCCTATTTGTGAGTTGTGAGTTGCGAGTTGTTAAATTTTAATTAACTCAAACTCACAACCACAAAAATGGTTTTTAGCTTAGCGAGTTGAAAAACACTAAATCCATGCTGTGAGGGATGACAAGCCCTCGCGCATAATTTTTGAGCTGGAATTTTAGATGCTGCTGCTGCGAAAATATTCAGCTTGCTGCATCTATTTTTCACAGGAATTACGCCAAAACCAGGTATTTCTATTATTGTTCTGCGATCGCGCGATCGCCAAATACAGCTATTTCCTCCCTAGCCTAACCTGTCCAAGTTCAAGACGAAAAACAATTTAAATGGAGAACATTTGAAATATGACTGCAATTACGACTACTGAGCCAGAAGCTTTAAATTTTGAATGCGAAACTGGTAATTATCACACATTTTGTCCGATTAGCTGCGTAGCTTGGCTTTATCAAAAAATTGAAGATAGCTTTTTCCTAGTCATCGGTACCAAAACTTGCGGCTATTTCTTGCAAAACGCCATGGGCGTGATGATTTTTGCCGAACCCCGTTATGCAATGGCTGAGTTGGAAGAAGGCGACATTTCCGCTCAATTAAACGATTTCGACGAGTTGAAGCGGCTGTGCTTGCAAATTAAGCGCGATCGTAACCCCAGTGTAATTGTCTGGATCGGCACCTGCACCACCGAAATCATCAAAATGGACTTGGAAGGCCTAGCACCCAAGCTGGAAGCCGAAATCGGCATCCCCATCGTCACAGCCCGCGCTAACGGCTTAGATTACGCCTTTACCCAAGGCGAAGATACCGTTTTAGCCGCGATGGCTGCTAAGTGTCCTGAGAAAGCGCCTGTCATGGAATCTCAGAAAGTAGAACGCAATGCGATCTCTCAACTGCTGAATTTCGGCAAGAAAAAAGAGGAAGTTGCAGCAGATGAATCGGAATATGTCAAGCACACACCGCTGGTACTTTTCGGTTCTTTGCCCGACCCGGTTGTCACTCAGCTAACCTTAGAATTGAAGAAGCAAGGAATCAAAGTTTCCGGCTGGCTTCCTTCCAAGCGCTACACTGAATTGCCAGTTTTGGAAGAAGGTTATTATGTATCTGGCATGAATCCGTTCTTGTCCCGTACCGCTTCTACGTTGATGCGCCGCCGCAAGTGTAAGCTAATTGGTGCTCCATTCCCGATCGGGCCAGACGGAACCCGCGCCTGGATTGAAAAGATTTGCTCTGTACTCAACATTGAACCAAAAGGTTTGGACGAACGGGAAGCGCAAATTTGGGCTGGTTTAGAAGATTACCTGCAAATAATTCGCGGCAAATCAGTCTTTTTCATGGGCGACAACTTGCTAGAAATTTCTTTAGCACGTTTCTTGATTCGCTGCGGCATGACTTGTCCGGAAATCGGCATTCCTTACATGGACAAACGCTATCAAGCCGCCGAATTGGCTTTGTTAGAAAAGACTTGTCACGAGATGGGAGTTCCCACGCCTCGAATTGTCGAAAAACCAGACAATTACAATCAGCTACAGCGGATTTACGCGCAGAATATCGACTTGGTAATTACTGGTATGGCTCACGCTAATCCTTTGGAAGCGCGCGGGATTAATACTAAATGGTCAGTTGAGTTTACTTTCGCTCAGATTCACGGCTTTGGAAATGCGCGGGATATTTTGGAATTGGTGACTCGCCCGTTGCGCCGGAATAATTCCCTCAAGGATTTGGGTTGGGGTGATTTGGTGAAGAAAGAAGCGAAGGTTTAATCGTTTTTAGCCTTCAATTAAAAACCTCGGTTTATTTACGAAACCGGGGTTTTTATTCAAATATTACTGTGATTTTCAGATTAAATGATATCAAATCCGGTAGCATCAGAATTATATGCGCAGGGCGGGTTTATTAATATTGTCTGTTATAGGCAATTCTTATTCGCTTTCCCCGCCCCTACAAAATTTAACATCATATAATACTGATGCAAAGGTCAATGATATGAGTGGTATTAACCGTGAACTAACGATAGACAATAGACATATTGCCAAGCATCTCCCAGATACACTACAAATGCAAAGGTTATTGCGGCGAGGGGGAGCTGCTCATGTATTTAACAATGAAGCTACAATGATTAGGGTGGCACAAGCCATAATAGAAAATGGGGAATTCACAGGCATTATTCGCAATCACGAACGATATGGACTCTACTTTGCCAGCCCAATTGGTTATAGAATTGAGAGTGATGGCAGCCGAATTCCTTTACATTACGGTGAAATTAAAGTGATAGGAGATAAATATCATGTCATCCCCCGTACCCAACCTAGCAAATAACTGGCAGTTTACAGAAATATGGGTTGACCCTACCTCTGTCCCTCCTTATGTTTTGATGTTGCTCGGTGACGATCAAAATAATTTTTGCATTTTCGACCCGACTGAAGACTATAAGATTGTTTTTGCTTGTTCTAGCTATGAGGAAGCAAGGCTTTGGCTGCTTGAAGATGAATATGAGCGGGTTGAAGGGCGGCTCAATGTTGAGCAAGTGGCTTGAGTTATTGATGAAGTTGATCCTTACAAAATCTTGTGTATGCTCTCAACGACTTGCTCAAGAAAATCAACCGCTTCATTAACTAATAGTTCATCAATCGGCCAGCGATTCCCTAACGATAAAGTAGGATCTATATCTGCTTCATGTGCTATCTTATTTCGGCGATCGATAATCAGACTTAGTTGTTGTTTTATATCTTTAGCAGGGCTACCCATGTTAATAGAGACTTCTTCCCACAACTTTTTATCGCAAATCAGCCGGACAGCATCAGCTATAGCATTTGGCTGCTGAAAACTTTTGTAGCTGTGGCGTTGGCGAATTTCATCTTCTAACCAGGAATCTATATTTTGTCCTGCGTTTATACCTGTGCGGGCATTACCCAGTGAAATTTGAAACCCCGAAAATGCTGGCGGTTCAGGACGTTGGCCTCGGTGAATTTCTAACATTCCTATCCTAACAACTTCGTGAATATAGTAGTCCAAAGCGCTAACCGCTAGAACAAGTGCAGCTCTCAGCATATCTGAAAGATCCAGAACACTACTAGCTTGAGCTTTTAAAGAATTATGCACAGCAATCAGATCCCGAACGCGAGCAATACTGATGCGAAATAGATCAATTGCTGCCTGCATTGGAGGTTAAAAAAATAATTTTATCGGCTAGTTTATCAAAAGTAGTTTTGAACTTTTCTTGTGCTTCTAGAGTAGTGTTTAAAACTCTACCAACCTGCTCTATTTGCTTAGAAGTGAGAGCAAAAATAGGTGTTTGATGCTCTTGAGACTTAGCAATCAGGCTGTTAAAATCAGAAATTTTTGCCAGGCAGAAATCACTGCCTATGTCTAGAGATTCGTATATATTTTTAGCGAGCAGCATCCTATTTTCTTGCAAAGATGGCACTAATCTAGCGGAAACAGCTTCTTCAATTGCATCAATCCACTTCTGAAAAGCCGCAGCAGGCTCTCCATTTCTGATTCTATAGTTTTGAATAATAGTCCCAAGCAAGCGCGGTGTAACTTTGGGAAATGGATAGGCGGCATCTTTCAAAATTCTCATTTCTGAAGCTTTTTGAGCCCAAGCATACCATTTTGGCAGAATTGTTGCCAAAGAGTCGATCGCCATTACTGAAAAAAAGTCAGGACTGGTAGGAACTATAAAAAAATCACTGGTCATCAGTAGGTTCTGATTGATTGAGCTTAAACTTGGACTCATATCAATCAAAATATAATCAGCCTCAAATTTATCTGCTGTTTTTTGCAAAAGATAAGAAATTGAACCCGGTAAATTTTGCAGTGCTTGAATTGAACCGCTTAGCTCTTGTGCAATGCCTAATGTTACCTCATATTCAGCAAGTCCCACATGACCGGGCAATAAAAACAAACCCTCGCACCCTTCTACTGGCAAACAATCTACAGCCTCAATCAGCTTTGGTCTTGATTCAAATGCAGGTGCTAAGCCTGATTTAATATTCTGTTCTTTTTTATATAATCCCTCTAGCTCTTCCTTAGTTGAAAACCCCAGAACCATACCTGTGAGATTGCATTGCGGATCTGCATCCACTAAGATTACTTTTTTTCCCTTGGTGGCTAACATCCATCCTAGATTAAATGTAGTTGTTGTTTTGCTAACGCCGCCCTTGTGATTAAATAGAGCTATTTTCTGAACCATATTTTTTTTAAGTTTGGGGGAAGGCAGTACCTAAGCATTATAACTAAGTCTATGACTATTATATAGTCAGGGACGATCGAACGGTCGATCGCACTTTTCCCCTGCCTTTCCAGAATCACAGCCCGATCGCCCTTAACACAATTCACAAAACGCCGCCTATAATCGAAACTAGCCAAATTCTCATCAGTTGAGCAACCGCCATGAATCAGGAAAAGGAAAAAGTTACCTATTCACAGAAAACAGAGCGTCTCAAAGTTATCGCTCAGTTTATCAAAACCGTGACGCCGATGATTTGGACGATCGTCATTTTGGTAGTAATTATTCCGCTGTTAGGTAACTTTATCATTTCCAAGTCACTCACAAATACTGCAACCACAGCAGTTGTAGTCTCGCCGCCACACGATTTTAGCAAAGTCAACCAAGACGTTAAAAACGCCATCCAAGCGGCCAGTACAACAGCCGAAACTTTTGCATCTAAAGAATTGGACAAATGGGAAACCGAAGTAATCGCCCGAGTTGACAACAGTTTCCTAGATTGGTACTTCGATTACTTCAACCAAAAAAAGATGGAGTTTACCGTACCTTTCAACTTCCTCAAATCAGCTATATTCAACAGATTTGATATGAATGCAGCCTCACAAGCTGTTTCCGAAAAATTAACCGAAGACTTTCAAAGAGAATTTGCCAACCGCGTACTTGTCCCCAGAAATGCTCAAATGCGGTTTCAATTAATCACCCAAGATACTGCTAACTTGTACATAGCGGAAGTTAGCAAAAATGTGAAAGTAGTTCAAAACAATTATAACATACCTCAAGTGCAGTGGGATAAATATTTGAACGATATTGCCACCACAATTAACGATAAAGGAAACGTTTCCAATTTATCATTAAAAGTATTAGTTGGCGGTAGCGGCTACTTAGTTGCGAAGCCGTTAATTCTGGGAATGGCGGCAAAAATTGGCAGCAAAGTTACGGCAAAAGTTGCGACCAAAGCGGCGGCCAAGATGGCTACAAAAACAGGCGGTACGGTGGCGAGTCAGTTGGGAGTAGGTTTGATCGATCCGATCGTCGGTGTCGGGATTATCATGTGGGATTTGTGGGATTACGATCGCACAGTGAAAGTCGAACGCCCGATTTTACGCGAACACCTAGTAGCTTACTTGAAAGATGTCAAAAAATCCCTCCTAACCAATCCTGAGACTGGGATTATGGCAGCAATTTACCAGTTGGAAAGCGGCATTTTGAAGTCGCTTTCATAGTCGTGGACGCACGGGGTTCAGAAACCGGGTTTTTTTACGAAAATACTCCGTTTTTACTCGCAGATTCGGTAAAAAACCCGGTTTCTATGTCGGAGTGCGTAACTTCTGTTTCTTGGCACTCCGGGCGCCTCCTATCATGTCCGCTCGATTACCACAATCAAAAAGGTTCGTAGTAAAGACTTTAGTCCTTATAGTCGTCGAAAAAGTAAAGTCCTCACTCCAAACTCATCTTATCGCGGTTATTCGAGCAAAGATGATATTACTTGAGTTTAGGCAAGCTGATGAGGAAATTATATTTACCAGACGTGAAGATGCTCCCGCTCTTTAATTATCTCACGTTCTCAAAAATAGTTTCAACCTCGTAAATGCCACCACAATTAACGCTAAAATCGCCGTATATCCAAATCCCCTTAAAAAACCCATAAACGGATCGGTCGAAGTCATCTCAATAATCATCGGTTCCCATTCATTTAACACCAGAATCGGCCAGATAATATTGGCAAATCCCGCATAGCCAATCATCGGATTTACCCCGTTGTCAATAAACAACTGCAAAAACCATTTTTTCTGAAACACATCGATAATTACCATCAACCCAATCAATAGCAAAATTGCCATTCCCGCAGTTACAAAAAAGTAACTCATCGTCGCCGAATCTTTCTTGATTCCTCCTTCATAAGGCTCAAACAGCAAACCCAGAACCAGCCAATAAAAACCCCATTTGTAAAGGCGGTTGAAGACATTTTCCGTGACATTTCCGGGCTTGCTCAACAAAACCCAACCGCACAAACACAGCACGACCGTCACTAATCCAGTTTGCCACACCAATCTAGTTTGCAGTCCAATTAACAAGACTAAATTAATCGCAAACATCAAAACCATAATGCTGAAATACCGCCAACTTTTCCAGCGAGCGTAACTCGCCTCTTGCGGCGAAGAATACTCTATCCAGCGGCCGAGCAAATCCCCCACAATCGTACCGGGAATCACCACAAACAAATACTTTAAATAATCAAATTGAAACAGCCAAGGTGCAGGAGAGTACAGCCAAACAGACTTAATCCAACCAGCATCGTGAGAAGAGAGCCGCGCCGCCAGCAGCAATCCCAAAAATCCGACTCGCAACCACACATTTGAACGAGTAAACAGCCAAATTATCGATCCAAAAACGGCGACATTTGCCAGTACCATCAAGATAATATCGCTGCGGTTAAAAGAAATTCCCCTACCGTCGGGATATTTGATGTGAGATATGAAGCCAATTCCGGCACTCCAAGCAGCAATTGTTAACGCTCTGCGCAGCCACGCCGACCACTTTTGCGGCCAGCGAACGTACATCAAAAATAATATTACAAATCCGCACAAACCCAGCCACCACTTTTGCGGGCTGGGTTCGTCGGGGTTAATTGTAGTCGGGCGAATGTGCTGGAGAAATATTGCAAAGGATGCTAAGAAAAAGCCTCTTTGCAAGATAGAGAAAATAACTTTTTTTGTATCCCATCCTTTGGCGATGCGGCGCGACAAAGCTAGCGGTATGGCGGCGCCCATCGCAAACAAAAAGAAGGGGAAAACTAAATCAACCCAGGTTAATCCTGGCAGTTTGTTATTAAAAACGTGATCTGGCGGCGGCAGTTGGGCGTGATACATCCACGCTGGTAAGGTTTTGCGGGCTATTGTACCTGATAAAACCATGGCTAAAACTGCTAGTCCGCGCAGCGCATCCAGCGCTTCGGCGCGTTGGGAAACCGCAGCAACTGCAAAAAGCTTTTCGTTTTTTACCGTGTCTTGTAAATCTGATGTTGTGTATTCCAATGTACCTACCGATTTGTTTTAGCTACTATATATTTGCCAAAATTTACTTGCCTATTAATTTGTGCAGCCAGCTTCCTGAAGCTAAACTGCTGAGTCTTTTGGCGGAGTGTTTTGTATTGACTGTCAACCTGGAAATTCGGTATTTATTGGGTGGAAAAAATCGCAATTTTAATTTTAAGCTGTCGTACAAGTAGCCGGACTTGTAGTATTTAGCAATAGATTTTTCAACTTCTTTGTTTACAGCGCCAAATGGGTAGGCTATGTGAGAAGCTACTATTTGATTTTGGTCTAAATCTTGGGTGCATTTCCTGAGTCTAATTTGGTCTTGAGATAATTCTCTGTCTAGTGCTGTAGGAGAAATTTTGGTGAGGTTTTCGTGATTCAGTCCGTGGGATTGAATATCATAAAATCCTTTTTGCATTCCGTCTCTTAAGTCTTGACAAGTTACTTTTTTTATGAGTGAGTCCTGACGGCCCAAGAATCCGGAGTTGACAAATACGACTACTTGAGTTTTTTTGCGGTATTTATTTTCGAGTCTTTCTAAAATCGGGAGTAAGTGCGTATAAATGCTTTTGTTTCCATCGTCAAAGGCAATCATAACTTTTTTGCGATCGCGATATTCACTCGGCACCGGCTTTTGGGGATTGGCGATAAAATACTCGTAAAGCTCTTGGGTTGACAAAAACCAATAGTTGTGGCTGACTAAATCCTCTAAAAAAGGTTCCAAATTTTGCTGGCTGTAGTCGCCGGGAAAGTCTCGCCGCTGGGGCGGTATTTCCTGGGGATTCCGCAGGTCTACTATATCGTGAAAGCCGAAAATCGGAATTTCTACTGTGATAATTTCTAAGATTGTTTGATACGTGATGAAAGTTAGGAGGAATGCTAGTAAAAATTTAATAATACGTTTTTTTCGGGGCGTCATACCGGATTTAAAATACTCCGGCCATTTGTTAATTAAATAATTTATCATTGACAATTACGACCTTATGAGGTATGTAGTTTAGGCGGTAGCTATGAGGGTTTTTATGGCCCAGGTGCTGGGAGCCTCTAGATTGTCGATCGCCCCTGCCGCCCCTAAAGATGAGCTAGGTCAACTCTAGCATGATACAATTTATGGCGATCGCACTTTTCGTACAACCCGCGCTCAATCTTGACTGTGTTTATTTGTTGTCCGGAGTTTTTATATGCGATCTCTTTTACTTGTGATTTCCCCCCTGAGGTGCTAGCATATTTCTGCGAAAGCCCGATGCAATAACCATGATGAAGATAGCGGTAATTCTGCCTGTTTACAATGAAGCAAATTGCATAGAGCAAACCTTTGACAGAATTTTAGAATTTTCTCAAAAAAATCACGTTTACAATTTTATCATTGTTAATGACGGCTCCACCGACAATACATTAGAAATTATCGAAAACCAACTCAAAGCTTTCCCCACGCATCATATCAAACTAATTTCGTACAGCAACCGTCAAGGCAAAGGCTATGCCGTCAAAAAAGGATGCGAAGATGTAGACGCAGACTGCATTTGCTTCATGGATGGCGACTTAGCTTACTCCCTGGAACACCTCGAACCCCTCGTAGAAAAATTAGAAAAATTTGATGTCGTCATTGGTTGTAGAAACCTCGATACAGAAAACTTCCGAAATCTTACCCTGCTGAGAAAAATATCCGGTAAAATATTTAACTTTATTTCCCGAGCCATCCTCAATCTCAAATATAAAGATATGCAAGCCGGACTCAAAGGCTTTAACAAAAAACCAGCCCAAGACATCTTTAAAAGACAAACACTTACTGGCTTCTCATTTGATGCCGAACTGCTATTTTTAGCCAAAAAAAAAGGATACACAATTGGCGAAATTCCTGCCAGAGTTTCCCAGCAACACCTCTACAAAATGTCTCAAGTTAATATTTTTCAAGACTCCCTTAAAATGCTGAGCTGTTTGTTTAAAATTAGATACAACGACCGCGCAGGCTACTATGAATAAATCAATATTGTTGAGCTTCGATATAGAAGAATTTGACATTCCCGAAGAATACGGTCAACCCCTGACAGACGAAATCAAATTTGAAATTTCTAGCCGAGGATTGTCAAATATTATCGCACTTCTCAACCGATTAGATATCTCAGCCACATTTTTTGTCACCGCTAACTTTGCACTCCACCACCCAGATACAATCAAAAAACTTGCTCAACAGCACGAAATCGCCTCCCACGGCTTTTACCACTCTCAATTTTGTCTAGAAGATTTACAAAAATCCAAGCAAGCCCTAGAAAAAATAACTAATACTCAAGTCACCGGATTCAGGATGGCGAGACTTCAGCCTGTTGATGACATAGAAATAGAAAAAGCAGGCTACGAATACAACTCCTCAATGAATCCCACCTACATCCCCGGGCGATACAACAACCTATCTAAACCCAGAACTGCATATTATACGAATAAACTGCTCAACCTTCCCATTTCAGTCACTCCTATAATCAGATTTCCCTTATTTTGGTTGAGCTTTAAAAACTTTCCCCTGTCAGTGATACAATTAGCAGCCAAGCTAACACTACACACAGACTCGTATTTGAACATCTACTTTCACCCCTGGGAATTCACAGATATTTCCCAGTTTAAATTACCCGGTTACGTCAAAAAAGACTCAGGTCAGAAAATGGTTGACAAACTAGAAAAATACATCACCAAACTGAAAACCCAAGGCAAATTTATTTGTATTTCAGAATTTAAGCACAACTTCCGTCAACCATAACCGTTTGGACAATCCGACCCAAAAAACCTGATTTTTTTAACTATGCTTCAGGGTTTGAGCCAGGTATTTTTGCGAAAAACCGGGTTTTTGGTCACCTATGAATAAGTCCAATCAACGTTAGAGAAAATATCTGCTTTAGCAAAAAATATGAAATTCAAACCTCTAGACTCCTGGAACAGTCAAACAGGATTGCGTCAAGTCACAATCCTAGGAACTATATTTTTTATCATAGTTTTAATTTTTAGTATAATCCGCTATGAAAGCTTGCTGTCAACCTACGACCACGGCTTATTTAACCAAGTATTTTGGAATAGCGTACACGGCAGATTTTTTGAAAGTTCAATGTCCTCCGCCGCCTCCAGCGCCTCGTTGATGGACAGACAACTATCGTACCCGTCTTACATCCATTTAGGGCAGCACTTCGTCATTGATTTTTTGATCTGGATGCCAATTTATGCTTTGTTTCCATCTCCTGTTACCCTGATTGTTTTGCAGGTAAGTTTAATTGCGGCCGCCGGAATAGTGCTGTATTTCTTAGCAAGACATTATCTATCGGTTCCCATGTCGGTAATGATAGTAGCCAGCTATTATGGAGCCAACGGTGTCATCGGCCCGACGCTGGGAAATTTTTACGAACACTGCCAAATTCCTCTATTTATATTTAGCTTGCTGCTAGCTTTGGAAAAGCAACGGTGGCCGCTATTTTGGGTTTTTGCTGTTTTAACTTTAGGGACTCGTGAAGATGCTGGAATTAGCTTGTTTGGGATCGGAGCTTATTTGATTGTCAGCCGCCGCTACCCCCGCGCTGGTCTAGCTTTGTGCGCTCTTAGCTTTAGCTATGTGGTGTTTGTAACTAATACAATTATGCCGATGTTTTCGGCTGACAATTCCCGCTTGTACATAGCTAATTACTTTAGGAAATTTGTCAAAACTGAGAATCCGTCAACACTAGAATTGCTGTGGGCGATTATCAGCCAACCTCAGATAATTGTTGAAGTGTTTTTTAAAGATGCAAGTAGGCGGATTTTGTATCTTTTAGGTCATTGGTTGCCTTTGGCTTTTGTACCTGTGATTGCTCCTAGTGCCTGGTTGATGACTGTTTTTCCTTTAATGGTGCTGCTGCTGCAAGTTTTTAATCAGGCGGCTATTTCGATCAACACCCGCTATACTTTTGCTGTAATTCCGGGCTTGTTTTACGGTACAATATTGTGGTGGTCGCAGCATCAAGATAAGTTTAAACCTAAGTTCCATCGTTTCTGGATTGGGTGTATTGGTTTGTCACTACTACTTACCTACACTTCTAATCCAGGGCGAGCTTTATATTTTATTTCTCCTTACTCGTTCCAACCTTGGGTTTATCAATCTTTGCCGGCTCAACTCGGACACGCAGCTAATGTCAAAAAAATCTTTAGTTTGATTCCCCAAGATGCTAGCGTTTCGACTAGCGGTTATATAGTTTCTCACCTTTCAGGTCGCCGAAACTTGATCCGTTTAGAAGTGATGCAGATGAAAGATGAACAGGGAAAAGTGGTGGAGGTCGATTATGCGCTGTTAGATTTGTGGCAGTTGCAGCAGCATAATTTAAAAGGTCCCATTGACCGAGGTAGAGTTCGGGGGGGAGTGCATTTTACGGAGGAAGCTCTGCGGATTGGTGCTTACGGCATTGCTGAAGTATTGGATGGAGTGGTTTTGGTTCAAAAAGGGATTACTTCTAAGCCGTCCGTTTTGGCGGCTTGGTCGAAATTGCGGCAAGAAATTCAACCGTTGATGAAGTAGTCTCAAGCGCTGGATCGATCGCCCCGACCGATCCTAAAATCAAGTAAAATTGCCAAAAGGTCGATCGACCCCGTTGCTAGACTATATTTGGATTCAAGGTTTGCTATACTCCAGAAATAGACACATATTAACCTTTGGAAAATCAATAGGCCGGAGCTATGACATCCTATGCAACCTCTACAGCAAGAGCCGAGATGAGTGAGATCCGGCGCTTGAAAAATATACTGCCCCCAGAACTCCAAAGTTGGGTAACAGTAGAAAAAACAATAGAAGTTAATCCCACCCTGATCCGCAGCGAAGAAATAGGCAAAGACCAGGTAGAAATACAGATAGACTTGATCCGCTGGGAACAGTTAGCAATGGATCAGCGCAACCTCCTATTTTGGCATGAAGTCGCCCGAATTCAAAACGACACCATCCCCAGAGACGGTTGGGAAATGGCAGCCCTCGCCATCGGTTTAGGCGGCGCAGTCGGCGAACTTTGGGTGCAAGACGGCTTGCTGCTGGTACTAGCCCTGTCTTTGTGCGGCGTCTCCGGCTGGAGACTTTACCAAAAAAATAACGGAGAGAAAAGTTTAAAAGAAGCAGTAGACGCCGACGAAAAAGCCCTCGCCCTCGCCACCCGTTTCGGCTACACTCTCCCAAACGCCTACAAAAGCCTCGGTAGCGCCTTAAAAACCTTAATCGAGCAAACCTCCAAAAAACAGCAGCGGGCTAAATACGAAGCTCGTCTCCAGGCCCTCAAACGCAACGCAGCCAAAGCCAAAGCCAAAGTCAAACCCATGACTCGCGAAACCTCCCAGTCAGAAAACGTCTACAATTCTTAGCCTCGTCCCCCGAGGCTGGGTACGGGGGTTTTCAAGTTAACGGTTAACTGTTGACTTTGCTGTTAACTTTTGGCTGTTAACTTTCGGCTGTTGGCCCAGGCCATCAGTTGTCTGTTTCCGGCACCACCAACAACGGTCAAATCCTCGAACCCTCTGCTTCTTGCGGCCTGCAGGGTAGACTCAATTTAACCCTTGCGTGTAAAATCTAGGCGATCGAGGTGAGATTTTTCATCGGTTTTTGTAAAGTTTGTATAAAGCTAGCGTTTTGATAACAACAATATTTGGTAAAGGTGAAGCCGCTAGGACAGAATAAGCTAAAGACATCAGCTTGAAATTTGAAACTAGGACTTCATGGTCAGCCAAACCCCAGAGGCAGATTTTCGGGTTACGTACTTGGACGAGATTCCCTCAGTTCACATACCCGTGCGCTTGAGCGTACTTGAAGCCGTAAACTTTAAGACAACCTGCCAGCAACTTTTCTCTGAAAACACCGTTCCCAGCAAAATTGTCCTAGACTTCAGTCAGACGACATTCATTGACAGTAGTGGGATCGGTGCTTTAGTCAGCAATCTGAAATTTGTCAAGCAGCGCGGCAGCGACTTGGTGCTCCGAAGCCTCAAGCCGCAAGTGATGGCAGTATTTGCTCTCACCAGCCTAGATCAAGTGCTGACAATTGAGCAGCCTTCTGCAACCTCAGCTCCTGTAGAGAGCGACCCCTCGCACAATCAGCTACCGATGACTCACCCCTCGGTGCAGTCGTTGGTGAAACGGGTGATAGATGTCGTTGGGGCGATCGTCGGTTTGATCATTACGGGATTCTTGCTTGTACCCATAGCGGCAGCCATCACGATTAACGATCCTGGCCCGATATTGTTTGCGCAAACCCGCTGCGGCTGGATGGGAAAAAAATTTCGGATTTGGAAATTTCGATCGATGTGCACTAACGCCGAAGCCATGAAAGCTCAGATTAAAAACCAAGCTTCTGGCGCCTTTTTCAAAAATGACAATGACCCGCGGATTACCAAAGTCGGGCGCATCTTGCGCAAGACGAGTCTCGACGAACTGCCGCAGTTTTGGAACGTACTCAAAGGCGAAATGAGTCTAGTCGGCACCAGACCCCCTACTCCAGACGAAGTAGAGCGCTACGAAGTCCCTCAGTGGCAGCGTTTGGATGTCAAACCCGGGATGACTGGCGAATGGCAAGTTAACGGTCGCTCTAAAGTCCGCGATTTTGAAGATGTCATCCGTTTAGATTTAAAATACCAACAAGAGTGGAGCCTGATGTATGACCTGAAACTAATTGTTAAAACCATAACTGTGCTGTTTAACAAAAATAGTGGGGCTATGTAATAGCGGTCAACAACCCAGGCTTCTACTTTGGTGTTGCTGTTGGCGGCGGGCGACGGCAACTCGAAATAGATACGCAAGTCAAGCAGGCGATCGATCGCGATACCTGCGTTAGGATTAAGTGTTAAAATTCACACAGAAAATGCGCTGCTATTTGCCCGATCCCGAGTCAGAGCAAGAATTAGCAATTTGCGAGTTCTTTTCGTACTCGAATCGCCGCAGCAGGGTTTTCGAGGACAAAAAAAACTCACCCGTGTTTAGAAAAGTATCGACTCCTAACACGATCGCAGCTCAAATCTATGCCTCACAAGCTGACCCGCCTAAAAACCCATACTGGCTTTCCAACTGCTGGCGCGGATCGCCCAAAATTTTAGACTCAAGTTCGGGCTCCTCTAATTCATCTGCGGAGTCAACTGAAAATCTCAAATGAAAAATCGGCTGACTCGGGAATTTTCCCTATTTAAACGCCCTACCGAGGCGGCTTATAGTATCGGAAGTCTCTCATGTACTGTGCGAGTAAATGGTGCGAAAGGAATGCTCACCTTGATGCAAAACGGGCTTCTTCAACTCAAGCTTGACTTAACTAATATGTTGCCAAGACAGAGCCCTCCTTTTCCTCTCCAACCTGCGCTGAATGCAGCGGTGGTGGAGGCCGACCTAGGGGAAGAAAGATGAAAGACAAGCAACCAAAGGCAGAGTCGCACCTTCAGGTTGAAACAGACCTAAAGGCTTTAACATCCGTTTTGGAATGGTTGGAGAATATCGTTTTGCCGATGCTACCAGCAGATTTCTGGTGGCAGTGCCGGCTCATCGTTAACGAAGGCTTTACAAACGCTGTCCGCCACGCTCACCATAACTTACCCCCCGCGACCCCCATCGACATTGAGGTAAAAGTGTTTGTTGATTACTTAGAAATTAGGATTTGGGACAGGGGTCAACCCTTTAACCTAGAAGCAAAGCTGCACTCGATCATGCAAGAGCAGCGCGATCCTTTGGACAGAGAAGGAGAAAGGGGACTGGTATTTATGTACAAGCTCACAGACGAGCTTCGCTACATCCGTACCGATGATAGCTGCAACTGCCTGGTAATGCGCAAAAACCTGACCTGAGGGGTTCTAGGACCCGCCCTAGTCAAAGCGGCTTCTGTCGCAAGGAGTGAAAAGTTCTCGCGCCGCCCCGCACAGGCTCCCCGGAACCCAACCACATCCCCTGCTATGGGGCGGGTGCAGGCGAGACGGTACGCCGCGGCTCGATAATTTGCTTTTCTTCTAAATATTATGCGTATTCTAATTTATTCCTATAACTACTATCCAGAGCCGATCGGCATAGCCCCCCTGATGACAGAACTAGCGCAAGGCTTAGTCAAGCGCGGCCACCAAGTCCGAGTCGTCACCGGAATGCCCAACTATCCCCAGCGCCGGATTTATCCGCAATATCGGGGCAAATTCTACCTCACCGAAGAACACAAAGGCGTCACAATTCAGCGCAGCTACCTGCGCGTCAACGGCCCTCACCCCAGCCTGCTAGACCGACTTTTGCTAGACGGCAGTTTTGTGGTATCAAGTGCCGTCCAAGCCTTCAGAGGCTGGCGTCCCGACGTGATTTTCTCAACAATGCCGCCTTTACCAATTTGCGTCCCAGTCGCCTTTTACGGATGGATTCGCGATATCCCGATCGTCCTCAACGTCCAAGATATCGTCTCAGAAGCAGCCGTGCGCGTCGGCCTGGTGAAAAAAAACGGAATGCTAATTAAGATTGCTGACGCCTTAGAAAAATTAGCCTACAGCACAGCCAGCCAAGTCAGCGTCATCGACAGCGGTTTTATCAGCAAATTGCATTCTCAGGGAGTACCCCCCGAAAAAATAGTTTGCCTTCCCAATTGGGTTGATGTGAATTTCATCGGCCCTTTGCCAAAAAAAAATAACCCTTTTCGTGAAACCCACCAACTCAATGACAAATTTGTGATTCTTTATGCTGGGAATATTGCCCTTACCCAAGGTTTACAAACAGTTGTAAAAGCAGCGGCTCGTTTGAAACACATACCAGAAATTGCTTTTGTAATTGTCGGGGAATCAACAGCCTTGGCGCGCTTGCAAAAAGATTGCGAAACTTACAAAGCTACCAATGTAATGTTATTGCCTTTTGAACCCCGAGAAAAATTGCCGGAAATGTTAGCTGCTGCGGATATTAGTTTAGTCGTACAAAAGCGCCGGGTTACTAACTTCAATATGCCTTCAAAAATTCAAGTGCTGCTCGCCAGCGGTAGAGCAATTTTGGCGTCGGTTCCTGAAACCGGTACGGCGCAGAAAGCAGTGCAGCAAAGCGGTGGCGGGGTGGTTGTAGCCCCGGAAGATCCGCAGGCTTTGGCGGATGCTGTTGAAGATTTGTTCTTAAATCCCGATCGCGTGGATGCGTTGGGCGAGCAAGGTAGAAAGTATGCTGTGGAGAATTACGGGTTTGAGGAAGCTTTGAATCATTACGAAGCTTTATTTACCGCGGTGGCTGCGAATCATGCTGAGAAAATCTTGGCACCGCTACCAAAGTAGACCATTCAGTTGACAGTTGACCGCTTGACAGTTGAGGGCTCGCCCCCGAGCGCAGCCGAAGGGATGAGGGCGACATCTACCTTTAAGTCCGAGGATTGGAGTAATGAATCGTCTGATTTTAATTGATCCCGATCGGGCGCGAGGGCTTTAAAGCAATTTTTCCGGTAGCATAAATATTTGATTGATATCAATTCCGTCTAGCCGAGGAATCATTCATATCTCTTCTCTCTCTCTCTCTGTCTCTCTCTCTCTGTCTCTCTCTGTCTCAAGAGCGTCAAGAGCGGTTAAATCACCTGACGATACAACCGGAATTAATATGATAGGTCGATCGCAGATTTAAGGCAGATGCAATAGGGAGCATAACAGTTATGTAATCAGTATTTATACTGATAATAATTTAAGCTGCTGCTGCTTTGAGATTGACACCAATC
>NZ_JAUBOJ010000057.1:0-23497 GCF_036700185.1 Microcoleus sp. BM001215392
TTGACAGTTGACAGTTGACAGTTGACAGTTGACAGTTGACAGTTGACAGTTGACATTCAGTTTTAGAGGTTTCGCGACATAGCATTTACCAAGAAACCGGGTTTCTCATTTAAACGTGCGTAAGTTCTGATAATATAATTACTCATTTGGAGTGTCAATAAAAGACGATGGAAATCAACAAGCAGCAGCCGAGAATATCTATAAAACCTTCAGTAATTAAAGTTATAGCTCTGTTCTGCCTGTGCTGCTTGTTAACTGCAAGCTGCGGACAGGGGGCCAGTCGATCGCCCAATTCGCCCAATTCGCCCAATTCGCCCAACAACGATCGCGTTACAATTGGCACAACCTTGAAATTGCGGACGATCGACCCCGCCGACGCTTACGAAACTTTATCAGCGCAAGTGCTGCAAAATTTGGGCGATACTCTCTACAGCTACGAGTCGGGAACCACAAAGTTAATCCCCCACTTGGCGACAGCAATGCCAAAAGTGAGCAAAGACGGATTGACATATACAATTCCCTTGCGTCAAGGGGTTATTTTTCACGACGACACACCCTTTAACGCCGCAGCGATGGAATTTTCCTTGCAGCGATTTATCAAAAATGGCGGCCGTCCGGCTTTCTTGTTGGCCGATGCAGTAGAATCGGTGAAAGCGACGGGCGAATACGAATTAACTTTTCAACTCAAAAAGCCTTTTGCTGCTTTTCCTTCCATGCTGACATTTGGCGGTATTTGTGCAGTTTCTCCGAAAGCTTACGAGATTGGGGACGGTAAATTTAAACCCGATACTTTTGTGGGAACTGGACGCTACAAGTTAGCAAAGTACGGTAGCGATTCTCTAAAGTTTGACGCCTTTGATAAGTATTGGGGAGAAAAACCCGTCAATAAAGGTATTGACATTTTGCTGCTTTCGAGTTCTTCAAATTTGTTTAATACTTTTAGGACTGGTGCGATCGATGTAGCTTATTTATCCCTGGATGCGGATCAAGTTCGCAGCTTGGACGAGGGAGCAAAAAAAGGGAAATGGCAGGAAATAGCGGGGGAGAGCAGTACAGTTAGTTATATGACGCTGAATCTCAATTCTAAACCGCTGGATAAGTTAGAAGTCAGACAGGCGATCGCTGCGGCGATGGATCGGCCCTTAATTAACGATCGCGTCCTCCGAGGACAAGGCCAGCCTTTGTACAGCCTGATTCCCACAACCTTCGACGTTAACAAGCCAGTATTTAAAGAATTGTACGGCGACGCCAACATGACAAAAGCCAAGGAATTGTTAACAAAAGCGGGATATTCGGCCGCCAATCCGTTTATTTTTCAAATTTGGCATCCTACTGGTTCCACAAAACGAGCTTTAGTGGCGAGTACGATTAAAGCTTTAGCCCAACTCAAAATGGACGGGATAATGCAGGTGGAAGTTAACAGCGTTGAATCTCCGACTTTGTTTCAAAATATAGAGAAGGGGATTTATCCTGCGGTGTTAGTGGATTGGTACGCTGACTTTTTCGACGCTGACAATTACATTCAGCCGTTTTTAGATTGTGCGACGGGTTCGGCGGCCCGCGGGTGCGAGAAGGGTGCCAGTCAGGGGCAGGGTTCGTTTTATTATAGCGATCGGGTAAATCAACTAATCGCCAAGCAGCGCCAAGAACCAAACCCTCAAACCCGCAAAGCTTTGTTTGCCGAAATTCAAGACATACTGGGTAGAGACGTACCTTTCATCCCTCTTTGGCAGGATAAGGACTATACTTTTGCTCAGAATAACATCACGGGTGTCCGTTTAGAACCGACGCAATCTTTTCCCTTTTGGTTCCTGAAAAAGCAATAATTGTTTACAAGAACTGTTAAGAGTTTAAACGTCCATCATTCTATCATCTTTTGTGCACAATAGGGTGATGATTGTCACAGTTTATCGAAGAGACCGATCACCCCACTCTCTCCAAAAATGTTGGATATTATTAGTAGAGAGAGATATCGCTGAGGGTGAGTATATGAAATTTGGAATTTTAACAACAACAGGGCTGCTAATTGCGATCGGTTTTGCTTCTGGAGTCAAAGCAGAAAACGTATCACACGTCAAGCAGCTATTAGAAACTAAGAATTGTAGCGGCTGTGACTTGACAGGAGCGCAGCTTTCTGGTATTAATCTCAGCGGCGCGAATTTGAGCGGTGCAAATCTCAGCGGTGCGAATTTGAGCGGTGCGAATTTGAACGAAGCCAATCTGAAACAAGCAAATCTCAAACAAGCTAAATTGCCGGGTGCGAGTCTAATTGCGGCTAAAATGCACGGAGCCAATTTGGAGAGTGCTGATTTTACCCGCGCTAACCTGAGTCTGGCGGGTTTAGTAATTGCTAGTTTAAAAAATACGAACCTCACCAGCGCTAATTTAGTGGGCGCTAATTTAGAAAGTGCTAATTTGGCAGGTGCGAACCTGAGAAATGCTCGCCAGTCTGTATCGAATCTGGCTAATGTCAGCCTCCGGGGCGGCAGCTTGTCGGGGATAGACCTGCAGGGGGTTAACTTGCGGGATGCAAATTTGACTGGTGCAAATTTGACTGGTGCAAATTTGAACGGTTCGGACTTGACTGGTGCTAATCTAAAGGATGCTAATATGGCAAACGTAGATTTGAAAAACGCTGCTTTGCCGTAGGACGATCGCCAATTGCTATATCCAACTCTCGTGTTTAACAACCTTAATATAATAATGTAGGGGCAATTTCCGAAATTGCCCCTATAATTTTAATTGCCTTCATTCAGTTGACAGTTGACCGCTTGAGGGTTGAGCTGTGACAAAAGAAGGAAGAGGATTGGACTAACGAAGAGCCTGATTTTAATTGATCCCGATCGGGCGGGCGGGCTTTAAACTAATTCTTTCTGGTAATTTTAATTTTACGTTAAGCCTGAGATGAGAGAGGACTGAAGTCCGAACGATCAAACCTGGGAGTTATTTAACTTGATTTGAGATCAATCTTCGTCAGCGGCATCTTGCGCGAAACGGATAATGTCATCATCACCCAGGTATTCGCCATTTTGGATTTCAATCATCACCAGGGGAATCACGCCGGGGTTTTCGACGCGGTGAGCGGTATTCATGGGAACGTAGGTTGACTGTTTCTGCATGAGAATGATCTCTTTGTCATCGCAGATAACTTTAGCTGTACCGGAGACGACAACCCAGTGCTCGCTGCGGTGATAGTGCATTTGGGTGCGGATGTGGTGCCCCGGTTTGACTTCGATGCGATTGATCTTGTAACGATCGCCCGCGTCTATGACTGTAACTTTACCCCAAAACCGGGTTTGCGTGCGATCGTCAGTTTTTTCGATTGTGTCCACTGTTTCCACCATCCTGTTTATCTCGCTAGCGGTATCTGTAAAAATATCTGTAGTAGAAAGTATATCAGGGACTGGGTAAGTCGAGGTAGGTGCGTCGCGTGCGATCGGCTGCTGCAAGTTTCGCTAACGGCTCATTCCTGAGTTTTTATCGCAGAATCCAGGTTTAAGAGATCGATCGCCATTCGCGAGCATCCACAAACTAATCCAAATGTCCCACATTTGTGGTCGCAATCACCACTTCATTCCCTGTATTTACTTCCAATATTGCTTGAGCAGCCAGAATCACATCCCCGTCAAGTGCATTGGGCTCTGCCGTTGGCTTTCCTCTCTTTCGTGCATCCGCCCACAACTGAGCCGCTAGAAGCATTACCTCCGTAGTCAAAGGACGGTAGGGAATTTGCGATTTAAGTCGATCGAGTCGTTGAATACCTGCCGCCTTACCTGCACGAATTAATTCGCGCCTCACCTCATAGTCTGCAATTTCAGGGAGCATTACAATATAACCTTTAAGTGGCAAAGATTGCAGCCAGAGCTTACCCTCTTGATATAAAGGAGAGGCGGCTTTGGGATTTGTAACAATTCCTAAAGGCCCAGAATCTAACAATACTATTTTGCTCATGGACTATATATGCACCGGGTTTTCTTCTAGTGCTTTGCGAAGCACTTCAGCGGTTTCTGTTTGTTCCTGTTCATCTCCATCATCTACCCAAGACTGTAACAGCTTGCTCAGAGCTTCGTGCTGCTGCTGCTGTACAGGATCGATAGTTTCTGGTTGTTCATCATCATCTCCTTCCTCTCGCCACGATCGCAATAATTCGATCGCAGGTTGGTTTCTTTTGATCCTTTCCTCCTTTGACAGTTTAGTAAAATCTACGTTTTCAGGTGTCTGGGCGGGTTCCGACAATCCGGGCTTAACCGTCACAGTTTCCAGAAATAACCGCATCATTTTCAGCAAATTCGGCCAATATTTTCTCGGAGTTTGCTGAATTACACTGAGAAACTCTACCATTTCATTGCCAATGCGAGTTTCCGGCGCTGAAGTTGCTGTCGCTGGACTTTCACTGATTAAAGCTTGTTCAGACATACTTTTTTTCTCCTCAATCGGATTTATAGGAATTGGCAGGTCGATATCCTGGAGCGGAATTAGAGATTGGCGATCGAACTCGCCTCTACTTATATTGTAAACAATGGGATTTTCTTGAACCGCAGATGTCAGCGGATGAAAACAGATGTACGCAGATAACATTAATTCATCTGCGTACACCTGCGTTTATCTGCGGTTCAAAATAACCATCTCAGTCAGCGGGTGCATCTCATTTTTCAAGAGGGCGAAGCATGACCGCATATAAGTTATTAGTTATAAGATCATATTGACTGCGGTCATGCTTCGCCCCTACACACATATTTGCAAAACCCAGATGCACCCTGAGTAAGCTGCGATGATTTTACTTGCTCAACACACCATCTGGAATTCCCAAAATATCCTCAATTCGAGGCATATCTTCCAAAGCAATCACTCGCCCTTCATCCTCAAAACCCGCAATCTGATCGAAATTCAAATATCGATACAGATCGCTAGCAAAAGGATTAATTTTCTTCGCCACAATCTCGTGGTATTCTTCGACTGTGGGAATTCGACCCAACAGCGAACAAACTGCGGCTAATTCCGCAGAACCGAGATAAACTTGCGCGTCTTTACCCATGCGGTTGTTGAAATTGCGAGTCGAAGTTGAAAACACCGTTGTGGCATCTTTAACCCGCGCTTGATTGCCCATACAAAGACTGCATCCCGGCATTTCTGTGCGCGCTCCAGCGGCTCCAAAAATGCTATAATAACCTTCTTCTTTCAGTTGCTGTTCGTCCATGCGAGTGGGCGGACAAATCCACAGGCGAGCTTTCACTTCTCCTGCACCTTCCAATACCTTCGCAGTGGCGCGGTAGTGACCGATATTTGTCATGCAGGAACCGACAAATACTTCGTCTACCCGATCGCCCGCAACCTCACTCAACAGCTTGACATTATCCGGGTCATTCGGCGCAGCCACAATCGGTTCAGTAATCTCATTGAGATCGATTTCGATGATTTCCACATACTCCGCATCAGCATCCGCCTCCAGCAACACCGGATTAGCCAGCCATTCCTCCATCTTCGCCACCCGGCGCATCATCGTCCGCGCATCTTCATAGCCCCGCGCCACCATGTTTTTCAGCAGTGCGACATTAGAACGAATGTACTCAGAGACCGTCTCAGAACTCAATTTAATCGTGCATCCGGCGCAAGAACGCTCGGCCGAGGCATCGGTCAATTCAAAAGCCTGCTCAACCTTCAAATCTGGCAAACCTTCAATCTCCATAATCCGCCCAGAAAAGACATTTTTCTTATTCTGTTTGGAGACTGTCAGCAAACCTTTTTGAATTGCTACGTAGGGAATTGCATTCACAACATCTCGCAGCGTTACTCCCGGTTGCAATTCACCTTTGAACCGGACTAGAACCGATTCCGGCATATCCAAAGGCATCACGCCCAAAGCAGCAGCAAAAGCTACTAATCCCGAACCAGCCGGAAAGGAAATTCCCAAAGGAAAACGAGTGTGAGAATCGCCACCAGTTCCTACTGTATCGGGCAATAACATCCGGTTCAGCCAAGAGTGAATAATGCCGTCTCCGGGACGCAAAGCTATGCCCGCGCGCTGTGACATGAAATCTGGCAATTCGTGGTGAGTTTTGACATCTACTGGTTTCGGATAGGCGGCGGTGTGACAGAAACTTTGAATTACCAAATCGGCGCTAAATCCCAAACAAGCCAGTTCTTTTAACTCGTCTCGCGTCATCGGCCCGGTGGTATCTTGGGAACCGACTGTGGTCATGATTGGTTCGCAAGATGTACCGGGACGAACGCCGGACAAACCGCAAGCTTTCCCTACCATTTTTTGAGCTAAAGTGAAACCTTTTCCGGTATCGGCGGGAATGGTTGGACGGGTGAAAATTGGGCTGATTTCTAGTCCTAAAGCTTCGCGAACTTTGTCGGTTAAGGTGCGTCCGATTAATAGGGGAATTCGACCGCCGGCGCGAACTTCGTCGAGAATTGTGTCGGGTTTGAGGGTGAAGGTGGAGATGATTTCTCCGTCGGAGTTGGTGATGGAGCCTTTGTAGGGATGGATGGTGATTACCATGCCGGTTTCCATTTTGGCGACATCGCATTCGATCGGCAATGCGCCGGAATCTTCAGCGGTATTGAAGAAAATCGGGGCGATCGCACTTCCGAGAATATATCCGCCGTTGCGCTTGTTTGGTACAAACGGAATATCGTTACCAATGTGCCACAACACAGAGTTAATCGCCGATTTCCGCGAGGAACCGGTGCCGACAACATCGCCAACGTAGGCGACGGGATGACCTTTTTCTTTTAATTGGGCGATCGTTTCTAAGGCCCCGGGCATCTTGCTTTCGAGCATCGCCAAAGCGTGCAGGGGAATGTCCGGTCGCGTGGTAGCCTGAGGTGCGGGAGACAAGTCATCGGTATTAGTTTCTCCTGGCACTTTGAAGACGGTAACAGTAATGGCTTCGGCTAGTTCGGGGCGCCCGGTAAACCACTCGGCATCAGCCCAGGAATCGACTACCTGCTTCGCGTAGGGATTGGTATCCGACAGGGCGAGAATGTCGTGGAAGGCATCGAATACTAACAGCGTTTTGCTCAAGGCGCGGGCTGCGGTGGCGGGAATGGCGATTTCGGCTGTGGGATTGAGCAAATCGATTAAAGATTGGACGTTGTAACCGCCCATCATTGTCCCCAGCAGGTAAACTGCCCATTTGGGAGCAATTAGCGGGCTGTGGATTTCGCCTTTAGCAATACCTGTCAGAAAACCAGCTTTGACATAGGCGGCGCTGTCCACACCGGGCGGCACGCGATCGCGCAATAATTCGATTAACGCGGATTCTTCCCCCGGTGGCGGATTTTTCAGCAATTCGCAGAGTTCCGACGTTTGTTGGGCGTCTAGCGGCAGCGGTGGAATTCCCAATGCGGCTCTTTCGGCAGCCTGTTGGCGGTAAGATTCAAGCATTTTCCTCTCTCCTCGGATAGTTTTGGGTAGTTATTTGCAGATGGCCGGGCGGTTGAAACCGCTCCTATACCAACAAAACCCACTCGCCTGCGGGTTGAAGACCGTGGGTGGATTGAATTACATTATCCTCTGGTGTCCCCGAGGCAGACATCGTTTGTATAGACGTGGTTTCAACCCTACGTCTTATATTATCTGAACCGCTATTGAGCCATACATGAAAATTTAACGCAACTTCAGGAACAGTACATTTTCCTACCAAAGATAGATGCGATCGCCGCTGGGAGTGCAACCCAAACTCTGGTCGAGCTGTTGCAGAGGACGTAGAGTTACATTGATCTGGTTAAGATTAATGTAGTGGGGTACTGTCGAGCGTCCTCTGCATCTGAAAATCGTCCGTTACCCTCAGTTAAAAAAAGTTATCCGCTCAATGGATCAATTCAAAAATGGAAAGTTTGACCCCTGAAAACGGTGAAGACTGTCAGGGCTGTGCCCAAGAGCCCGACTTGTACAAAGAGTTGCCAGGAACCAAAGAATTACTGCTGACGATCGCCAATTCGATGCCGATGCCGATGATCGTCAGCACTCTGCCTGACGGCACAATTCTTTATAGCAACGATTTATGCCGTCAGGCTTTCGGGCTCAGGGCACGGGAGTCGCTCGATGGCGAAAAAGCCTCCATTCTCTACAACAACCCCGCAGAGCGCCAGGAACTGCTGCTGGATCTCGCCCGCAACGGACACGTCCGCGAGACAGAAGTCCGCCTCAAAAAAGCTGACGGGACGCTGTTTTGGGCAACTGTATCGATGCGGCATTTGACATTGCTGTCGCAAAAAACCGTGCTATCGGTGTTTTGCGACATTACCGAGCGCAAGCTTGCCGCCACCAAGGAGCAGGAATTACTGGCGTCAATCCACTTGCGGGCCCGCCAGCAAGCGGCCGTGGCTTACTTGGGACAGCAGGCTCTGGTAGAAACAGATTTGTTGGCATTGATGGACAAAGCAGCGGTATTGATTGCTCAAACGCTGGACGTTGATTATTGCCAGTTGTTAGAACTGTTGCCCTCAGGTCATGCTTTTCTGTTGCGATCGGGTGCGGGCTGGCAGGCCGGGCTTGTGGGTAGCGCTACTGTTACGGCTTCTAGTCGATCGCAAGCAGGTTACACGTTGCTCATGGGTCAACCGACGATTGTTGAAGACTTGCGACTCGAAACGCGCTTTAGCGAGTCGCCCCTGCTGCACAACCACCGGGCTGTCAGCGGCGTGACAGTCATCGTTCCGGGCAATCGGGGACTGGGCAAAAGAAACTGGGGACACGCAGAAGCAACGAATAGTTGCTCTGCGCCGGTGTGGGGGGTTTTGGGGGTTCACACCAACAGGCGGCGGGTATTCAGTCAAGATGACGTTTATTTTGTAGAAGCGATCGCCAACGTATTAGCCGCGGCGATCGAGCGGATTCGATCGCAAGAGCGGCTGCAAATGATGGAACGGGCGATCGAAAGTTGTAGCAACGGCATTGCGATCGCCGATGCGGCGATTCTGGATCATCCGATTATTTATGTCAATCCCAGTTTTGAGCGGATTACCGGTTATCGCAGAGACGAGTTAATCGGAAAAAATTGCCGATTGTTCCACGGTAGCGACAGCGACACAGCCGCTGCCAGACAATTGCGCACGGCGATGGCACAAGGGAAAGAATCTCAAGTTATTTTACGCAATTTTCGGAAAGACGGCACGCCTTTTTGGCAGGAACTGTCGATCGCTCCGGTGTACAACTTGCGGCGCCACTTAACCCACTTTATTGCAGTGCAAACAGACATCACCGACCGCCAGCGATCGGAAGAAGAATTATTTTTTCAGTCTCAAGCCTTAGCAACTTTCAGCGCCAATCTCAAACACTTGCACCGGATTACAACTTATCATTATCAAAACTTTGAAGAACTGGTTGACGATTATTTAACAGCAGGCTGTTTGATGTTTGGACTTTCTCTTGGCATCATGGCACAAGTTGAGAGCGAAACTTTTATTGTGCGGGCAGTAAAAACAACAAGTTTAGGATATTTCGAGCGCGGTTTAAAATTGGATTTGGGCGAAACTTACTGCGCCGACGTGATGAAACATCAAAAAACGCAGCTATTTTATGATGTGGGAACCAACTCAGAAATCCGCCAACGTGCAGTCTATCAAAAATGCAAGTTAGAATCTTACATCGGCACTCCGATATTTGTCAATAATAAAGCTTACGGTACGTTAAGTTTTAGTTCTCCAGAAATCCGGCGCAAAAAAATAGAAAACCATGAAATAGAAATTATAGAATTGATGGCTCAAAGCATCGGCAAATTTCTGGCAGTTTACCAAATGGAAGTCGAACGGCAGCAAGCCGAAAAAGAGCGCTGCGATTTAATACTATCTCTTCAAGAAAGTGAAGAACGCTATCGCCGTTTAGTAGAACTGTCTCCCGAAGCGATCGCGGTTCACATTCAAGGGAAAATAGCCTACATCAATGCAGCAGGCGCTAAACTCTTGGGCGCCAGTTCTCCATCCGCGCTAATCGGCTTTCCGGTATTAAAATTCGTGCATCCCAACTATGTGGAAACAGCCAGAGAACGAATGAGGCAAGTCGAGGAAGAAAATAAGCCTATAGAGCTGGCGGAAGAAAAACTAATGCGGCTCGACGGACAAATAATCGACGTTGAAGTTGCCGGCATCCCCGCGACTTATCAAGGCTCGGCCGCCGTCCAGATTATTATCAGAGATGTCACCGAGCGCAAGCGAGTAGAAAGGCAACTGCTCCACGGTGCTTTTCACGACGCCCTGACTGGTTTACCGAACCGGGTTTTGTTTATCGATAGGCTCGGACAAGCCATCCGCCGCTCCAAACATTCCCCCGATTATAAATTTGGTTTGCTGTTTTTAGATTTAGACCGCTTCAAAGTAGTTAATGATTCTTTAGGGCACATTCTCGGAGACAAACTGCTCATCGCTTTGGCGCACCGCCTGCAAACCTGCGTGCGAGCTTCTGATACCGTCGCCCGTCTTGGGGGAGACGAATTCACCATCCTGCTAGACAACATTCAGAGCGTCTGCGACACCACCCTAGCAGCTAACAGGATACAAACAGAACTGACACGACCGTTTAATATCGAAGGACACGAAGTATTTACCACCGCTAGCATTGGGATTGTTTTCAGTCGGGGCTCCGTCGCAGCAGCCGACGCCGGAGGCGAATCACATCCATACGCTCACCCCGAAGAATTTTTGCGCGATGCTGATATTGCTATGTACCGGGCTAAAGCTTTAGGAAAAGCCCGCTACGAGGTGTTTAATTTGGCGATGCACGACCAAACTATCTCGCTGTTGCAGTTAGAAACTGACCTGCGGTTAGCTATTTTTGGTAAGGAAGAATTAGGTGGGAGTAAGGATGAATGTTCGGACTTTATTGTACATTACCAACCAATTGTCTCGATCGCCAGCGGTGCGATCGAGGGTTTTGAAGCTTTGGTGCGGTGGCACCACCCGGTTCGGGGTCTAGTAGCGCCGTCTACTTTTATTCCTGTAGCCGAGGAAACAGGCTTGATCGTACCTTTGGGAGCATGGGTGCTGCGGGAAGCTTGCAGGCAATTGCGTCTTTGGCAAGAAATGTTAAGGGATGTTCAAGGAAGTACGTCCGCTTCTTTTGTAGCGGATGTAATGGATGTAACGGATTTTACTGATACAGGGAAGGAGGAAAAGGGAAGAAGTCCGAGGGAAGAAGAAAGAGGAAAAAAATTACCAATTCCAAATTACCAATCACCAATTACTAATTCCCGATTCCCAATTCCAAATTACCAGCTCCCAATTATCGATCCTGCGGAATTAACAATGAGTGTAAATTTTTCTCCCAAACAGTTAGGGATGGCGAATTTAATCGAACATATTGATAAAATTTTGGCAGAAACAGGCTGCGATCCGAGCTGTTTAAAATTAGAGATTACTGAAAGCGCGATTGTCGAAAATGTTACTAAAGCTAACATTGTACTCGCCGAATTAAAAGGCAGAAATATTCGCTTGTCGATCGACGATTTCGGTACTGGGTATTCGTCTCTGAGTTACTTGCACCGCTTTCCCCTAGATACTCTGAAGATCGATCGATCTTTTGTGAGCCGCTTGGGGGCGATCGAAAACGGCGACAGCGGGGGTCAGCCTTTGCAGATTGTGCGGGCGATCGTAACTTTGGCTCACAATTTGGGATTAAATGCGATCGCCGAAGGTGTTGAGACAGCCGAACAATTAGCCCAGCTTCGGGAACTCGACTGCGAATTAGCTCAGGGATATTGGTTTTCTAAGCCTTTGGACAGTTTAACGATGACACAAATGCTGATAAATCTCGGTAATATCGCATCTGGTTAAATAGTGCTAAAAACTGCCTTGAAAATAACTTTTAACTCAGCGTTATATCAATTTTGGTTGTATCGTCAGGTGATTTAACTGCTGTTGACGCTCTTGAGGCGGAGCTACAGAACAGAAAGATGAATGATATCAAATCCGCTCTTCATCACCCTGTATTCATCTCTCTCTGCGCTCTTGGCGCCCTAGAAAGGTTAAATCACCTGACGATACAATCGGAAACGATATGATTCCTCGGCTTGACGGAACTGGTATTACTCGTTGAGGATGCCACAATACGGTTATATCGTTCGGACTTGGGTCTTGGGGAAGAAGGACGCAAGTGCGAACGATATAACCGTTGCAAATTGCGGGATCAGCGAAGCGGAAGGAATTGAGCGCACATAATATTAGCAATTAGCTTTGAGCGGAATCTCGATCGCAAATTCTGCACCATTTCCCGGCGAAGAAGTGCATTTCAGCGAGCCGTTGTGTCTGTCGGTAACAATTTGATAGCTAATTGACAAGCCCATTCCAGTACCTTTTCCCACAGGTTTAGTGGTAAAAAATGGGTTAAAAAGTTGATTGCAGGTAGTCTCTGTCATTCCCGGGCCGTTGTCAGCAATCCGAATCATGACTCTACCGGGTTTTGACATTTCAGTCCAGATGCGGATCGAGCTGGGATTTTCGCGCATTTGCTCGGCAGAAAGCCGCGAGTCTCTTTCTTCCAAAGCATCTAAAGCATTGCTCAAAATATTCATAAATACTTGATTTAGCTGTCCGGCATAACATTCTACTAAGGGCAATTGAGCGTATTCTTTGATCACTTCAATTTCTGGATGATTGTGTTTGGCTTTGAGTCGGTGCTGCAAAATCATCAGAGTGCTATCTATGCCCTCGTGAATGTTGACTGCTTTCATTTCTGCTTCGTCCATGCGGGAGAAGGTGCGCAGAGATGCCACGATGAGCTGAATTCTGTCTGCACCGACTTTCATTGAGGTCAACAGTTTCGGCAAGTCATCCATCAAAAAGTCGAGTTCAATCGCTTCTACTTCCTCTTGAATTTCCGGGACTGGATCGGGATAGTGGTTTTGGTAAAGTTCTATCAGGTGTAGTAAGTCTTGAGTATAGTCGTTGGCGTGACTGAGATTGCCGTATATAAAGTTAACTGGGTTGTTAATTTCGTGGGCAACTCCGGCGACGAGTTGACCGAGAGATGACATTTTTTCGCTTTGAATTAACTGCGATTGAGCGCTGGTTAATTGCTGCAAGGTTTGCTCTAATTCGCGAGCTTTGTTGCGAGTTTGGGTGTAAAGATCGGCTTGGTTGAGGGCGATCGCCAATTGAACTGCGATCGCTTGCAACAATTCAACTTCGCTGTCGTTCCAGGGCCGCACAGAAGTGCTGTTGCAGCAGCTAACTGCACTCACTACCCCAGAAAGTGCCTGCATGGGGATAATTAATACAGATTGGTAGCCCATGGCTCGAACGGTTTGTTTCCACACAGGATCGGCGACGGTTTCAACATCATCCACCTGCAATATTTCCATATGCAAGAGTTTTTCTGCTACTGGGCCGAAGTCGGAAGCCGGATAGCGACCTCTTAAATCGGGAAGTTGGGCGCGGCGAGATTCTTTAATGATCTCCCAGTAAGGTATATCATTGTCTGTGCGGTACCAGCTAAAGTTGCAGCGATCGATCTTCAGGAAAGCGCGAATTTCCCTAACTGCGACTGTAACGATGCTGTCGAAGTCGAGGGAATTGCGGATTTGAGCGGTGAGACTGTTGATTAGTTTTTCTCGATCGGCTTGCTGCTTGAGTTTGGCTGACGATCGCCTCAAGGCAATTTCTGCTAATTTGCGATCGGTAACGTCTTCGGTGACAGCTAATAGATATTGCGGTGTGCCATCAGCACCGAGTATGGATGTTTTCTTAGTGTGAAATATCCGCGATTCTCCTTGGCCCGTTTGAATATCTTCTTCGGCAATTTCTACAATTTGCCCGCTGTTGAGCACTTGCCGGTCTTTGGCGGTGAAAAAATCCGCTTGTTCTGTTGGGAAAAAGTCGTAATCATTTTTGCCTATAACTTCTGCTGCGCTGAAACCGAGCAACTCTTCGGCTGCGGGATTCCACAGTACAAATCGCAGTTCTTGGGCATCCTTGGCAACTACTCCTACGGGTATGGTTTTGAGGACTGATTCCATAAATTGTTGAGCGCGTTGCAGTTCGCATTCTGCAAGTTTGCGATCGCTAATATCTCGCACGTTGGCAATGACGCTGAGATTGCCGTTGAGATGAATTCTTGACAGGGCAATTTCTGCATCAAAGGTTGAACCGTCATTGGGACGCCTGGCTTTCCATTCGATACGGGTGCTTTCGCCTGATAATACTTTTTCCCAAAGTTCTCTCATTAGTTGAATAGGATTTTGGTCGCTGGAATAGTCCTTGGTAATTGATGATTTCATTGCTTGTTCCCGACTAACTCCATACATTTCTAACATTCGATTGTTGACATCGAGAATGTTACCTTCTAAGTCTTGAATGAAGATAGCGTCGTAGACATTGTTAAAGATGGTTCGCAGGTTTTGTTCGCTTCCTTGCAGCGCCGCTTCTGCAAGGAAGCGATCGCCAATTTCTTGTTCTAACTGAGTGACTGCTTCAGAAAGTTCGGCGGTGCGATCGCGAACTCTGTCTTCTAGCTCGGTTGCTGCTTGCCGCAGGGCTGCTTCGGCGGCTTTGCGATCGGTAATGTCGATCGCCGTGCCGAACAATTTTACCACCTTGCCGCCGGCATCGGTTTCGGAGCGGCCCAGGGCGTTGAGGTGCCGCACGGTGCCGTCGGGACGGCAAATGCGGAAGTCAAAATCGAAGGGAATACCTGCTTGGAGTCCGCGCTGTACTAAGGTTCCCCACAATTCCAAATCTTGGGGATGGATCAGAGCGACCTGTTCGGCAACGGTGGGCGCAAAGGCGGCCGGTGCGAGCCCGAAGATGCGGAAGAGTTCTTCCGACCAAGTGACGGTTCCGGTGGCTGCGTCGAGTTCCCAATTGCCGACGTGGGCGAGTCTCTGGGCTTCTTTGAGCTGGCGCTGGCTGTCGCGGATGGCGGTTTCGGCAATTTTGCGATCGGTGATGTCGAGCAATACACCGGAAAATACGATTTCGCCGGTTTCGGTGCGGGTGGGCATTGAGTCGCCCTGCCACCAGCGGATCTCGCCCGAAGGCTTGACTAACCGCCCTTCGTAGTGCCACAGGGAAATATTGTCTACGGCTTCGTTGATGGAAGCGATGTAGCTTTCCATATCTTCGGGGTGGACGCGGGAAATGAAGGAGGTGAAATCTTGCATCATTTCTGCTGCGGTGATGCCAGCGATATCTGCGATGCGATCGCTCATGTAGTCAACTCTCCAGACTCCATCGCTGCTGCAAAATTGAAACAGAGCACCGGGGATGGTGGCGGCGATGGTCCGAAACTTGGCTTCGCTGGTACCCAGGGCGGCAAAAGTCTGGCGCAGTTCGGCGGTGCGTTCTTCTACTCTGGTTTCTAGTTCTGCATTAGCCCGCTGCAATGCTGCTTCTGCCCGTTTGCGATCGGTAATATCGGTGGCTGTACCCGTGGTGCCGAGGATGTTGCCGGTGTCGTCGTACAGGGCGATCGCGTTGAACATCAAATGTTTGATGCTGCCGTCTTTGGCGATGTGGGTGGTTTCGTGCTGAAAAACTGATTCTCCGTCAAACAAGCGGGCGAAAACTGCTAAATCTTTCTGGCTTTGTTCTGGTGTCACAAAGTCCGAGAAAGGCCGATCGATCATTTCTGCTGGTTCGTAACCGTAGATATACTTAACTGCGGGGTTGACGAAGGTGAATTGCCCCTGGGCATTGACCGACCAAATCATGTCTTGGGAGGTTTCTACCAGGCGGCGGTATTGGGCTTCGCTGGCTTTGACGGCTTCTTCTGCTGCTTTGCGTTCCGTCATGTCCCGGGAAACGCCGACAGTCATGACAACTTGGCCGTCTTGGTTGCGGATCGGTGTTTTGACTGTGCTGAACAGCCGCACTTTTGAGTCGTAGCGCGTCGCCGGTTCTTCGGCAATTTGCAGAGTCTGTCCGGTTTCAAATACCAAGGCGTCATCTTTGACGTACTGGAGAGTATTGTCGGGATCGGCGAAAGGTGAATCTACGATGCCTTGCAGTTCCTCTTCAGTCATGCCGTAATAGTCGCGGAATGCTTGATTTGCCCAGACGATTTTCGATTCTGGGCCTTTGACTAAAACCATATCGGCGATCGAATCGAGAATTTGGTGATATTTTTGCTCGCTGTCGCGGAGTTTCTGCTGTGTAGATGCTATTTCTGCTAATTGCCTTTGGGTTTGCAAGTGCAATTCGGCCTGAGAAATTGCGACTGCTAAATGGTCGCCTACTTGTCTGGCAAATTCGATTTCGTCTTCCTGCCACTCGCGGGGTTGCCCGCAGGAGTGAATGCACAGCAAACCCCACAAATGTTGCCCTTGCAGTAGCGGTACAACTAAGTTTGCTCTGATTTGAAATCGCTTGAGGATTCTGAGGTGACAGGGGCTCAACCGGGCTTTGTAGATGTCGCTGACTGATTGAACGTATCCTTTGGCATAGTTGGCTGCAAATTGTTCGCCGAAGCAGTGATCGTGAACTTTTGCGCCCAGAGATGGGCTGTATTGGGGCAGTACGTCTTCTGATACGACTTCGCCGTCGTTCCAGTCGGACTCGGGAATGAAGCGGTAGACGGCGACTCGATCGGCATTTAGAAGTTGCCGAACTTCGGTGGCTGTGATTTTGAATATTGTTTCTAAGTCTAGGGATTCGCGAATTTTGCCAATCACTCCCATCAGGGCTTGCAGCTTTTTGAACCAAGTTTGAGACTGCATTTCTCTTTCTAGGTGAGCTAGCTTCTCGCGCAGGTTGGTTACTTCTTGATACAGGTATTCATGAAACATAATTTTATTTGTTTAGTTATTTTGCGGTTTGGTATCGAGGTACATAGCATCCCCATAGTGCTCTGCAAGTTGAGCCTGGTAAATCGCACGCCAAGGCGAAGGACATATTTTCTGATTGCTGCTTCCACTTAGCAGCTATTCGCACTGAATTTCCGTATTTTTTCTAGATTCATAAGTCGATATAGGATTTTGACTCAGTATATATACTGAGTCAACGGGCGAGGGATGATTGGCTACTGGGTACAATTATCAATTTATTGATAATTGTACTCAGTAAACATACGCATAAACTCGGTTTATTAAGGTCATTAAGTAAGGGAAACTCCGAAACGGGAAAACAGAAACCTGGTTTCTTCGCGGGAGTGCGCCCAGAGTCCTGACTAATTTTGACATTTTTTTTCGCTAGCCTGCGGTGGCAATTGTCACTTTTTTATTATTGTAAACTCGATGGATTGTTTCGTGGGGTTGGCGATCGAATATCCTGTTGAGAGTACCTCTATTAAAATTTATTTGAATTGAGCAGAGCGCCTTTTCTCTCGTTTTCGCTAATTATCGCTGGATTAGTCCTAAATTATAGTTAATACATTTTTGGATAAAATAATATTTTTCAGACCGCTGTCCGCGAACTCTAATTCTTTTATGCGATGCCTCTGACTTGTGAAATTTATTAAAATATACTAGATTTGAATTGAAGCAATATTGGAGCGTTGATAAAAATACAGAGATCGGGCTCTTCAAGATAGAGCGATCGCCCGGATTGTAGCCGCCCCGTCTTGCGATCGCCGTGAGTTTATGGTACTTTATATTTAGTAGCGATTAGTTGCTGGCATCAGGAGTTTTTAGTATCATTTTTGCTTCCTCAATATTTTGGGCAACCACTTTGCCAGATGCGATTAAAGCAGCTTTTTCTGTATCGCTGAGTTCGAGTTCAATTACTTGTTCGACTCCCCGATATCCCAAGCGGCAGGGAGAACCTAAAAAGATATCTTGCACGCCGTATTCGCCGTGCAAATAAACTGAGCAAGGCAAGAGTCGCGACTGATTGAGTAAAATTGATTCTACCATCAAACAGGCGGAAGATGCGGGTGCAAAATAGGCGCTAGAATTCTTCATCAATCCTACTATTTCGGCGCCGCCGTGGCGAGTGCGCTGTACGATGCGATCGATCGCCCCAGCATCCATCAGTTGAGCGATGGGAATGCCGTTGACCGTGGAATAGCGCGGTAAGGGAACCATCAAATCGCCGTGGGAACCGATGACTGTGGCGCAGACTTCAGCAATGGAAACGCCCAATTCCATCGCAATAAAAGTTTGAAAGCGGGCGGAGTCGAGAATGCCGCCCATACCGATAACTCGGTGTTTTGGCAAATCCACAGCTTCCCAGGCTAAATATGTCATAATATCTAGGGGATTTGTGATGGCGATTAAGATTGCTTCGGGGGAATGGGCGATCGCCTGTTTGGCGGCTTCTGTGACAATTCGAGCATTGATTTTAATTAAATCTTCGCGATTGATACCGGGTTTGCGCGGAATTCCGGCGGCAATAACGACGATCTTTGAGTTGGCTGTATCTATATAATCATTTGTACCGATAATTTGGCGATCGTGCCGTTCGACTCCCCGGGCTTGCATCAAGTCCAAAGCAACGCCTTGCGGCCAACCTTCGACGATATCTAGCAATACTACATCTGCTAAATTTTTCTCGGCAATTCGTTGGGCTAAGGTGCTACCGACTTTGCCTGCACCGATAATTGAGACGCGGGTTGATGGGGAAGTCATTAGATTTTAGATGTGAGATTTTAAGAATGAGCTTAAGTGCGATCGGGTGCGCCTTGTGTGCTCTACGTTACATTAAATAAGGTGCGCACCGCGCACCCTACTTTACACTAAAAACAGCGATGTTTTGTGTTTGCGAGTTACTTAAAATCTTCTAGTTGGTCTACGCGCAGCCAAATGTTGGGGGTGGGAACTTTGCCGAATTTGACAAAGGCGTAGTCGCCGCGAACATCAATCACTTCGCCTTTTGTTTCAAATAGATAGGAGGAAAAGCGGTGGTCGCTGGCTTGGGCTTCTAGACTGTTTTCTAATTTTTCGCGAATTGCGCGGACTATGCTACCTTTTTTGATTGCCATAAGTTGCTCTGTTTCGTTTATAAAAGTATATAAATTTTAATGCCGATTTGGCTTTAATACCAGTTAAAAGAGTTGGTGGTTGATTGAGCCGGCGGTTGAAACCGATCCTACACAAGCCAAGTCAGCCTCCGCAGACACAAGAGTCGGAAGCTGAGATTTAATATATGCGTTAAATCTGGTACAAAATCTGTTGGCGAACTGGTTATTTTTGGCAAGCGGGGCAGTAATGAGTCGATCGCCCTGCTAATTTTATCTTTTCGATCGGCCGATCGCAAGTGCGGCAGGGCTGACCGGCGCGATTGTAGACCCAAGCGACGCCGCCGTAGTTACCGTTGACGCCTTGGACGTTGAGAAAATTGCTGAATGTGGTGCCGCCGTTTGCGATCGCCTGCTGTAAAACTTGAATAATAGCTGTATGAATGCGATCGATTTGTTCTCTTGTCAAATCGGCGCACAGAGTTATCGGCATCACTCCCGACAAAAACAAAGTTTCGTCTGCGTAAATATTGCCCAAACCCGCTACGAGTGACTGGTCTAGCAAAGCTGTTTTAATTGGTCGCGCCCGTCTGTGCAGCTTTTGGGCCAAATATTCTGTGGTAAATTCGTCTGAAAACGGTTCCGGGCCTAGGAGTTTCAGGCCGGTGACTATGCTGTCCACTGCTGTTTCTGGGGGCACGTACCACATTTGACCGAAGGTGCGCTGGTCTACAAATCGCAGTTCTTGGTTTCCCTCAAGAAACAGTCGCACTCGTGTGTGTTTTGGTAGGGCTTCATCGCCATTCACCCACAGGAGTTGTCCGGTCATTCGCAGGTGGACACCCAACCAGCCAGTTTTGGAAGGCAGGAAGTTCGGCAACGGATTTTGTAACGGATGTTTGGAAGAAGCAGGAGGGAATAAGGAAGAAGGAAGTTCAGAACTCCTTGGACTTTCGCCCTGAAATTCTCTCACTCTCCCCCTCTCTCCCTCTCCTCCTCTCTCCCTCTCCCTTTCTCCTTCCGAGCATTGTGATAGTTCTGCCAGGAGGTATTTGCCGCGCCTGTACCACCGTTCGATCGACTTTCCTTTGAGTTTTGTCAAAAAATCGGTCGCAGAGATTGAGCGGGCGATCGAGCTGTTTAACAGCACGTCTCCGCCCAAAATTTCGCGATCGAGGGTAAGTTGGTTCAAACCCCGGCAAATAGTCTCAACTTCTGGCAGTTCTGGCACAATTAGCGCTGTTCTGTTCCTTGGTTGGGCGAACCTTCGACGGTTCCAGGAGCTTCCGCACCGGGCTTGCTGTCGGTCGAAGTTTTCGGCTGGTTGGGGGCGCCGCCGCTGCCGGTTTTCCGGGTTTTCTCGTCGAGAGTGGTTTGCTTGCCGCCGGAAGCGACTGGAGTTGCGGTTTTGGCTTTGGCTTTGGGGGCTGCAACTTCTACTAATTCGCTTTGGGCGTAGTTGTTGGTGTTGACGCCTGCGTAATTGACGGTGTTAAAGCGAACGATAACTGGGTACTTAATGCCGCTTTGGTCTACCGTAGCAACGGTGCCCACTTCTTGATACCAGAAGGATTCTTTGCGGAGAATCCGGACTGTCGAACCGCGTTGAACCATGAGCTTTGTTTCCTTTGCGATCAATAAATTGATAAAGCCATTTTTTTTACTTTAGTCGATCGCGTGACGCATTTAAAGTCTGTAACGAAATTATTGTGTTCGGCGACCTGTTTTGGTTGTTGATTTGTAAAGAAAAGTAAAGTTGTTTTGAGGGCGATCGCTGGGGTGGAAAAATAAATAAACAGACATTATCCGTTAAATACAAGCTGTGCGATCGGGTTGAAAAAAAACTTTACAAATCGGTTAGCGAGACTGGTGCTTTAATATCTGGCGCTAGTTGCCGGGGCCGCCAGGGGTTGCGAAGGCCGTCAGCCCGTTGCTGGGGCCGCCAGGGGTTGAAAACCCCTGTCTCATAGCTAAAGTCGTCTAAAGACGACTGAATAGCTGATATTAATTAGCGTTGTACTAATTATCTGGCCGCGCTAAACTATGGCAAAGTATGGGAAGTATTTAAATTATGTCCTTAGTTGATTTAGCTAATACTAAAGTTAGGGTAATTGGATGCAGTGCGGTAATGGGTGTTGCGCCAATGATTGCCAGCGCGATCGCCAATCCGGTTGTGACAGCAGCATTGGGTGCGATGGCAAATCCAACGGTTGGGGGAATTTCGATCTTAGCGACGATTGCTGCTGGTATCGCGGGGAATATGGCGGCGAATGACTTGGGAAATCGGATGGCGGAAAAACTGGGGAAAAATCCGAATATTCTGGACAATCACGATTTGATTAAGGCGGCGGGTGAGGCGATCGGCTATATTTTGAGAGAGGTTGCGAAGTCCGATCGATTAATTGCGATCGCCGAAACCAAAAAATTGCCTTATCCAGAACGGGCTTTAGATGAATTAGCCGAAAAAACTCCCCAATACTGGCTGGATATTAACACGAGTACAGCCGATTTGTCAAGGGGTTTACAGATTTCCGAAGAACAGCTAACCAAGATTTTTTCTGCGGATGTCGAAGAGTTCGATCGCGTTACCGGATTGACACCAGCAGATTGGGCAACTTTCCTGGGGGAATTCGCGGCCAGCGAGGGCAAATCCTTCGATGCGGAAATCGTGGAATTTGTGGCGGACAAACTGTATACAACTTTCCCGAAAGCTTACCGCGAAGTGCTGAAACTGGATGCGGCGAAGGGAGGCGAAAAGTTTGCGCAGATGCTGTTGAATTTACACCAAATTGCTTTGACGGAACTGAAAGATTTGGGGCTGCAAAATGGGGAAATCCTGCAAAAATTGGAGGCCGTGGCAACTCGGCAGCAGATTTGTCAAGTGATGGTGAAGTTGGAGGCGATCGAAATTGGCATCCGGGACGATTTGGCGCAGATTAAAACATCACTGGAACGATTTGTCGATACTTCCGCGCCCCGATTGCCGCTTCCCTACGAGTGCGAAACGATTATTGCCGATCGGACTCAAGACTTTACCGGCCGCGAATTTGTGTTTGAAGCAATTATCGAATTCTTGCAGAAAAATCCCAAAGGCTATTTTGTTTTAGAAGCCGATCCGGGTGTCGGGAAAAGTTCAATTATGGCAAAGTTAGTGCTGCTGATGAAGCGGCGCTGTGTTGTCCATTTTAACTCGCAATCTCAAGGCATTGTCCGCGCCGAACAATTTCTGGAAAATGCCTGCACTCAGTTAATTCGAGGCTTTCAACTAAATTATCCGCAACTGCCGGAAAATGCGACCAGAGATCCCATTTTTCTGAGTCGATTGTTGGGGGAAGTCAGCGCTAAATTGGGCGGCAAAAAGTTGATTATTGTCGTCGATGCCCTGGATGAAGTGGATCTCAGTTTGCAGGGGCGCGGCAGCAATGTTTTGTATTTGCCAGATTCTTTGCCGGATAACGTTTATTTTATTGTCTCCAAGCGACCGGAATCTCTGCATTTGCCAAATAATCATCAGGTTTTTGATTTGATGCAGTACAGCGCAGAAAGTTTGGCGGATGTCAAGGTTTATATTGACAAACGCACGGGGAACAGCGCGTCAATTCAGAGTTGGATTAACCGTCAAAATTTGCAGCGCGAACAGTTTGTGGCGGCGGTGGCAGAAAAAAGCCAGAATAATTTTATGTACCTGCGCTACGTGCTGAATGATATCGATAGCGGCAAGTACAGCGATGTGACTTTGCAAGATTTGCCGAGGGAGTTGGAAGGATATTATCAGAAGCATTGGGGGCGGATGGAAATGGCGGTTAAAGATAAAGAATTGCGCCGCCGCAAGTTGAAGGTGATTTATTTGTTGACCAAAACTCGCAAGCCAGTTTCTTGCGATATTTTGGCGGATTTTGCTGAGGAAGATGCTTTGGATGTGCAGGAAGTTCTCGATGATTGGGAACAGTTTCTGCGACGTAGCGGTGATAGTCCTCCCGATTACAGTATCTACCACGCGAGTTTCCAAAGATTTCTGCATCGTATTGATGTGGTGCAGAAAGCTGGGGTGTCGCTGCGGGATATTGAAACGGCGATTTCTGATAATTTGTGGGAGGATTTGTACGGCGATGAGTAAGTTTAAAGAACGGTTGGGGAAACTGTCGCCGAAAAAGCGGCTTTATGCTTTGGAAACTCTGCCGGGGCATTTGGCGGAAAGTGTTCAAGGGGAACGGCTGCATCAGTTATTGACGGATTTTGATTTTATTGAGGCGAAGTTGGATGCGATCGGGGTGCAAGGGTTAATTGAGGATTACGATTTGGCGAGGGTTTCTGATGTTTTGTTGTCGGAGGGGCAAACTGAAACTTTGCGGTTGATTCAAGGGGCTATTTGCGATTCGGCGCACGTTTTAGATGAGGATAAAACCCAATTGGCAGGGCAATTGTTGGGAAGGTTGCTGGATTTTGAATTGCCTGAGATTCAGGGGATGTTAGAACAGGCTAAGCATTTGAAAAATAGTGTTTGGCTGCGACCTTTGAGGGGTAATTTAGAACGACCAGAAAAAGGATGTTTGCGAACTCTTTTCGGTCATAGTGATTCGGTAACAGCAGTGGCGATCGCACCGGATGGCAAAACCGCGATTTCCGGTTCAGACGATAACACCCTGAAAATCTGGGACATTGACA
>NZ_JAUBOJ010000057.1:23597-25441 GCF_036700185.1 Microcoleus sp. BM001215392
GGTTCAGACGATAACACCCTGAAAATCTGGGACATTGACAGTGGCAGGGAACTGAGAACTCTCATTGGTCATACTAGCTCAGTAACAGCAGTGGTGATCGCACCGGATAGCAAAACCGCGATTTCAGCTTCGGAGCATACCTTGAGAATCTGGGATATCCGCAGTGGCAAAACCGTCAGAGTTCTCACCGATCTTACTAACGAGGTAAATGCAGTGGCGATCGCACCGAATGGCAAAACCGTGATTTCGGCTTCAGACGATAACACCCTGAAAATTTGGGACATCCGCAGTGGCAGAACCCTCAGAACTCTCACCGATCTTACTAAGTTCGGAACAGCAATGGCGATCGCACCGTCTGGCAAAACAGTGATTTTCCGTTCACAGAATCGCCTAGAAGTCTGGCACATTGACAGTGGCGCAAAAATCAGAACTCTCATTTGTGATACTTGGGAGACAAGTGCAGTGGAGATCGCACCCGATGGCAAGACGGTAGTTTCGGCTGAGGATAACACCCTAACAGTTTGGAACATATCTAAGGGAACCCGGATCAAAACTCTCAATGGTCATAGTGGCTGGGTAAACGCAGTGGCGATCGCACCGTCTGGCAAAATAGCGATTTCAGCTTCATCTGATAACACCCTAAGAATCTGGGACATTTGTACCGAAGGTCAACTCAGAACTGTTACTTGTGATGATGATCGAGTAAAAGCAGTCGCGATCGCACCCGACGGTCTAACAGCGATTTCCGCTTCAAATTGCCTAACAGTTTGGGATATCGATAGTGGCAAATCGCTCAGAACTCTCGACGATGATACTGGCTTTGTAAATACAGTCGAGATTTCACCATCTGGTAAAATTGCGGTTTCGGGATTAGAGAATCGCACCCTAACGGTCTGGCAGATTGACACCGGGATCTCCCTTAAGACTTTCTATTATCAGGCTCAGGTAAATGCAGTCGCGATCGCACCCGACGGCAAGACAGCAGTTTCGGCTTTAAATAATAAAATCTTAAAAGTCTGGGACATAGACAGTGAGAAGGTACTGAAAACTCTTACCGGTCATACTGGTGCTGTGACAGCAGTGGCGATCGCACCAGACGGCAAGACAGTGATTTCGGCTTCATCGGATGATACCCTCAAAATCTGGGACATAAACACCGGCAATGAACTCAGAACTCTCATTGGTCATACTCACTCGGTAACAGCAGTAGCGATTCCACCAGACGGCCTCATAGCGATTTCGGCTTCATCTGATGGCACACTGAAAGTCTGGGACATAGAAAGTGGGATTTTTATTCCCAGAAGCGGAACTCTTGCCGGTCATACTAGCGGGGTAACATCCGTTGCGATCGCCCCTAACGGCCTCATAGCGGTTTCCGGTTCATCGGATAAAACCCTGAAAATCTGGGATTTGCTTAGTGGCAAAGAGGTTGCTAGTTTCAGCGGAGATGCTGAGTTTAATTGCTGTGCGATCGCCCCTGATGGAGTGACAGTTGTAGCGGGCGATCAATCGGGCCGGGTGCATTTCCTGCGATTGGAGGGAGTTAAACAGTTGACAGTTGACAGTTGACAGTTGACAGCGAGGTTTTTGTCCGCATCTATGGGTTGTAGGGAAGTATTTCGGAAAAAACCCGGTTTCTGGGGTTCCGCGATCGGGTTTTTTGGTGGATGGGCGATCGGGTTTTTTGTGGATGGGCGATCGAGTTTTGTGGATGGGCGATCGCATTTGATTGGTTAGTCCGTTGGTTAGTCCGCGCAGTCGGGGCTAGTTGGTTAGTTGCCGATTCCGCCAGGGGTTTAAACCCCTGTCTCATAGCGAAAGTCCTCTCAAAGAGGACTGAAGAG
>NZ_JAUBOJ010000058.1:0-24940 GCF_036700185.1 Microcoleus sp. BM001215392
TACCGAAATGCTATAGCCCATACGAGTATATTTGCTTGCGCCCTGATGCACCCGTCTATCTGTAACTTTTAACGGCTGCCAAAGAGTAGACAAGCCACCGTATTTTCACGGAGATAGATTATTTCCGATGACTCCGACGCTCTAATACTTTAATTACTCTCAGAACAAACAGCGACATCAAAGCGCCAGTTAATGCAAGTTGCCACAACCCGCATCCTGCTGCTGTTCCTAACGCTGCTGATACCCAAATAGCGGCGGCAGAGGTGAGTCCGCGAACTTCAGCTTTGCCTGCTTCCTGCTGATTTTGCCTCAGGATTTCTCCGCCTCCCAAAAATCCAACCCCGGCGGCAATGCCTTGAATTACGCGCTCGATCGCATCTCGTCCATTTTCATTTTTACCTATTGCCAGCGGTATTAATACAAACAGCGCAGAACCCATACTTACTAACATATGAGTTCTCAATCCTGCTGGTTTGTGTCTGAGTTGGCGCTCCCATCCAATAATTCCCCCAACAAACATGGCTAGGCACAATCTTAACAGTATGCCTAGCCAATTATCGGGAGACCACAAGTTAGCGATCCACAATGTTTTAGTGCAAATAATTAATCCCAACAGTCTAATATTACCGCAGTACGATGTCCGATCGCAATCTCACTGATAAATCTTCTTCCGGGCGAATCACGATCGCGTCAAAACTGCGCCGCCCCAAAAATACTCCCGCTAAAGCGCCAATCCCAGCGCCGCCCAAGACTTCTTCAGTGGCGATCGCCTTATCGCCGGTAATACCTGCTAGGGCTGCTGCTGCTGCTGCGCCCAATGCTGCACCTTGGGCTACTGAACCTGTACCAGCACCTTTTTGAATTCTTTCGGTTCTGGTAATAACTCCCGAATAGCCATCAATCCGATAGCGTTGGCGGCGGCTGACAATTAAATCTCTGGCCACAAATTGAGTACCCCTTTGATTACCCCTTCTGACGGGTCGCAATTCCCCGACAATTTGGCTGCCGGCAGGGATTAATACTGTTCCTCGATCTGTGCGGATGTCTCGCGCTACAGTTAGTGTTAAAGGTGCGGTTTCTTCGGTGGTGACAACAATTTTGTCTTTTTCATAACTAACTGGAATTACACTCCCCGATGGAATTCTGATGCTATCAAATTGTGAAATTCTTTGTTGAGCTGATGCGGGAGTAGCTACCACTAGCGGCGTGCTGGTTGCAACTGTAATTCCCACTGCGAGGATTGCTGCTGTTGCTGAACGCCATTTTTGAGAAGTAATCATATAATTTGTCTCCTTGATTTTGTTTTGTTTTACTTAGGAATCTACTGCTGCTGCTAAATCTGTTTCTGGTTTCCGATTCATTTGATGTTTTAATGATGGCAGACTGAAATTATCCAAGTTGGGAAGTTAAGGTAGATAATTAAAAATTCTAAAATTTGGCAAAATTGAGAAAATCCACCTCACAGGGGCGATCGGGAAGATAAGGAAGATAAAGCAGAGATGGGGATTCATCGCCTTCTCAGCAGCTAGCCGTTGAGTTCGCGATCGCGCTTCCACTCACTAAACCGGATTTTTAACTGAGATTGACGGTTGTCACCCAATATTTGACGACAAAACCCGGTTTCGACGGACTCGTGCGATCGCCAACTAATACCATTTATCTAAAATTGTGCAACACTCGAAGACCCCCCCCGATCGAGGGGGGGAACAAGAATAGTGTTATTTCGTTTTAAATTGATATAAGTTAACAGTTAATCTCAAATCGCACCACCAAGTGTGGGGAGACGAGCTGAATTCTTGAGAGCATTTAAGGCTAACAATGCTGCACCGAAAGCTGGTTCGGAGCGCGGCAAAATTACTTTAGCATTCGGGGCGATCGCGCTGATGGCACTTTCAAATCGACCCCGGCAATTTGCCTCGCCGTCCCACACACCTCCAACGAGGGCAATTTCAAATTCTTCTCGGGGGCTAAATAGCGCTGAAATGGCTGTTTTTGTGGAAAATGTTAATTCTGCGACAGCACGACTAATAATGCCGTCAGCGACGCGATCGCCCTCTGCCGCAGCTCGATCGACGATCGGTGCTAAAGCTGCAATCTCTGTCACTCCCCAACCTCGCCGGTAAACGACATCTACCAATTCTTCTAGGTTATTGAGGCGTAAATGCTGTTGAAATTTTTGGGCGAGCACGGTAGACTCTTCGCGCCCGTCGCAGAACTTTAAAGCAGCTTGCAAACCGCTAAGGGCGATGTCATATCCGCTACCTTCATCGCCCAAAATATATCCCCAACCCCCGACTCGTTTAGTATTCCCTTGACGGTTTTGCCCGAAAACAATTGAACCGGTGCCTGAAATAACCGCGATACCCACGGGATTTCCCGTAGCGCCCACCAGTGCGATCGCGCAGTCGCTGCAAATTACGATATTTCTCGGTAAGAACGATCGGGTTACTGGTAAATTCTTTGGCAAGTGCAAATTCTGCATTACAAATTGCACTATTTCAATATCTTTGGGACGGCCTACCCCTGCTAGTCCGAGACAAATTGCTTCTATATTGAGAGTGCTATCCGCCTCAATTTTAGCGGACGTTACGGCACGTTCGATCGCCAACTGAATCGATTGTTTGGCACTGTCAATTCCCAGGGTTTGATAATTTGAAGCACCTGCTTCGCCACGTCCCAAAACAATGCTATTCTCATCCATTAAAATGCAGGTAGTTTTAGTTCCGCCGCCATCGATGCCGAATACATAATTCATATCCCAACTCTTAATAAATCTTTTTAACTAACATCTTGACTGCTGGGACACAATGTGGCTGGGCTCTGTGGTATCGGTTGCTTTGCTCAGGGAAAGCACCAGACAGCCGGAAAATCAAATTGCACTTTTTCCGCTTCATTTCGCCCAAAGCTGTAACCAGCAGCTAACCGCCAAAGCGATCGCCCAATCTCAATGCTAATCGAGAATTGTAACATTCTCTGCCGCCGCCCCGATCGATGTTGATGTATCTAGCGGCTGGGTGGTTAAATTTTATTACCATAAAAAAATCAAATCCAGGAGACCATAATTATCTCACAGGAATTAGTGTCTGAGGATAAATATTCGGCGAACCTAAATGACTGCCCTGCGGTATGGGAACAGGAAATCGTGCAGGTAAGCATTATCGGTTACCAAAAATCAGTGTTAAAAAACATCCACACCTTGGACGGGCTGTTATTTTGTACCGTCGGCGATTGAATTAAGTTGCAGCGGGGTAGAAAGCCGGGACAATTTGTGAGAGTTTGGAGCCGGGGCCAAGTCTAGAAATTAGTCTAGCCTCATAGACGATGACGATCTCAATGGCGGATGAAATACAGGACACGGCATTGCTATGGGGTGCAGCGGATGAGTGCAAGCAAATATATTTGTAGGGTGAAGCATAACCGCAGTGAATATGAGATTATAACTAATAACTTATATGCGGTCATGCGAGAACCCTGTTCAAAAACCAGATGAACCCTTGCTCTTTCCTACCAGATGTCGGTTTTTCCAGCACATTCACCCGCAGTCAATCCCGCTCAATAAAAATTTTGTGCTGTTAACTTTAACTTTTAAATTATCGTCAAGCATCCCATCAAATTGGTGCGATAGTTAGAAATGCGGATCGGCATTCATGAAAAACTAAATTCCGAACGATCGCACCTTACCATTTGATTAATTGTGCATCTTGATTGAAAAAATTCCGGGACAATCCCTCCGTCAACAAGAGAGTTGCAATTAATGTTGCCAGCGCCAACACAAACATAATCAAAATTTGATAAGATGCTGCATCTAGCGGACTGACACCGCTCAGCATTTGACCCGTCATCATTCCCGGTAAGCTCACGATTCCTACGACTGTCATTGTGTTTAATGTGGGGATTAATCCAGCTTTGATCGCATCTTTGCGGTATTGTTTGACTGCTTGCTGCGGTGTTGAACCTAAACTTAAATGGGTTTCTATTTCTAATTGGCTGCTGTTAACTGTGCTGACAAGTCTTTCGCCCGCGATCGCACCAGAGTTCATCGCATTGCCCAAAATCATCCCTGCTAGGGGAATCAAGTATTGCGGTTCGTACCAGGGGTCAGGTTGCAAAATTAGCAAGTGTGTATAGGCGAGAGTAAACGCCGTACCGATCAATATTGAACCCGAAACTAAGGGCAGTAAGTTCTTGATTTTTTTGCTGATCCGGTTGCTGGCTACCAGGCTAGCTGTTGTCAGCATGATGGCTAACACTGCTAAAACCAGCCACGGATTTTTCCCCTCGGGGGCAAATACCACGGCGAGCACGTAGCCGACTCCGATTAGCTGGATCAGGGTGCGCCCCGCGGCGATCGCCAGAGCCCCTTCTAATCCCAATCCCTGCCACGCCGAAAGCCCGATCGCGATCGCCACCATCCCCAAAGCCCAACCCAAATCAATTAAATCTAGCTGAATTAACATCCGCTTGCGCTTTCGATAAAGTGATTGTTTGCCCGTCCAACTATAAGATATTTTAATAAAGGTTTCTGAGAAACATTTTTACTGTAAAAATTTGCTTTGATGATGGTTGCAATTTGTGGTGTCAAGAGTGAATAATGTTCCCCCCCTCGACTTAACCCAGCAGTACGCCCAGATTGGCGACGAGATCGGCGCTGCGGTGCAAAAAGTCCTCGCCTCTGGCGGCTACATCGGCGGCCCCGCCGTCAAGAGTTTTGAGCAAGAGTTTGCCAATTACACAGGCGTTTCCGACTGCGTTGGCTGCAACTCGGGCACGGATGCGCTGATTTTGGCTTTGCGAGCTCTCAAAATCGGCCCGGGCGATGAAGTGATTACCACTCCTTTTACCTTCTTCGCTTCGGCTGAAACAATTAGCGCTGTAGGTGCAACTCCGGTATTTATCGATATTGACAGCGGGACTTTTAATCTGGATATCGAGCTCCTAGAAGCCGCAATTACCGACAAAACCAAGGCAATTATGCCGGTTCACATTTTCGGACAACCCACAGACATGACTGGGTTGATGGCAATTGCCACCAAGTATAACCTAGCCGTCATCGAAGATTGCGCCCAGTCTGTCGGCGCCGAGTGGGAGTCTCGAAAAGTCGGCAGCATCGGCCATGTGGGCTGCTTCAGCTTTTATCCAACTAAAAATTTAGGCGCTTGCGGGGATGGCGGGGCGGTGACGACAAACGACCCCGAACTCGCAGCTTGTATGCGTATGCTCAAAGAACACGGACAGTCTTCTAGGTATTTTTACGAGGAAATCGGGTACAACAGCCGTTTAGATGCTCTGCAAGCGGTGATTCTCAGCATTAAACTGCGGTATCTCGATAGTTGGAACGCCCAGCGGCGCTTTAAAGCAGCCGTTTATGGCGAATTTCTCTCCCGCGTGCCCGGAGTTGCTGTCCCCAAGGAATTGTCGGCAGCCAAGCCTGTTTGGAATCAATACACAATTCGGCTGATAAGTCCAGAAAAGGATCTCAATTCCTCTGGTAATTTTCGGGACTCGATGCGGACTAAGTTGCAGGAATCCGGCATCGGTTCGATGGTTTACTATCCGTTACCTTTACACCTGCAACCTGTTTACAAATCTTTGGGCTATCAAGTCGGTCAGTTGCCTGTCGCTGAGCAAGTTTGTCGCGAAGTCTTGTCTTTGCCGATGTTCCCGGAACTTTCGAGGGATCAACAAGAGCGGGCGATTTACGGGCTCAAAGATTGTTTGGCAAAGGGCGGATAGGATTTACCGGCTGCCAGCGCGATCGCCCGATCGAAAGAAATACCTGAGAATAGAGGAATTGTAGGGTTGCAGTGTCGTACTCGTGCGGCGATCGCGAAAATATATTAAGTATTTTGACCGATCACTTGTACTTTTATGTACTATAATCTTAATGAAAAGAAACAAATTTAGGCCAGCAATCCGCCTTCAATCGGTGCATTTTCCGCTCGCCTAAAATTTGCGATCGGTCAATGATGAACAAGGAAGTTCGGCAACGGATTCTGTAGCGGATGTAACGGATGTAAAGCATGGAAGGAAGAAGTCCGAGGGAAGTCGGAAGACGGAAGACGGAAGAAGGTTTTAACTTTCGACTTCCGATGCTCTTGGGCCCGATGCCCGATGCCCGATGCCCAAATCTCAATTCTCAATTTAACCTGCAATTTTCATAAAATCAGAGGAAAATAAACGAGTGCGTCAGTATCAATTCACTCAGGCTAGACGCTACGATCCACAAGCGATCGCTCAGTATTACCGCAGCCGTCCTTGGAAAGCAGTTTGGCGAGCAATTACCGTTATTTGGTCTTTTGCTGGCTTCGTGTTCGGGATGCTGTGGGATAGTTGGCAGCAGGAAGTCGCCGCCCACCAGCCGGAACGGGCCGCCCACCTGCGACAAATACTCACTCGCTTGGGCCCCACTTTCATTAAAGTCGGCCAAGCCCTGTCTACCAGACCGGATTTAATTCGCAAAGACTTTCTCCAAGAACTGATCAAACTTCAGGATCAATTGCCGCCCTTTGACTCGGCGCAGGCTTTCAAGATTATTGAAGCAGAACTCGATCGCCGAATTAGCGAAACCTACAGCGAAATCTCCCCCGAACCAGTCGCCGCGGCCAGTCTCGGCCAAGTCTACAAAGCCCGTTTAATCACCGGAGAACAAGTAGCCGTCAAAGTGCAGCGACCGAATTTGCTGCCAATCTTGAGTCTCGACCTTTACTTAATGCGCTGGGCGGCTGGATTTTTTGGCCCGTTGCTGCCGCTGAATCTCGGTCACGAGCTTTGTTTGATAGTCGATGAATTCGGTATTAAATTATTCGAGGAAATTGACTATATCAATGAAGGGCGCAACGCCGAGAAATTTGCGACAAATTTTGCCGATGACCCCACGGTAAAAGTTCCGAGTATTTACTGGCGCTATACTGCAAAATGCGTTCTCACTCTCGAATGGATTGACGGCATTAAGCTGACAGATATGGCAAGCGTGAAAGCCGCCGGTTTGGATACCGATAGCTTAATTGAAATCGGAGTCCGCAGCGGTTTGCGGCAGTTGCTGGAACACGGATTTTTTCATGCTGACCCCCATCCCGGAAATCTTTTTGCTTTAGCGGACGGCCGCATGGCTTACATTGATTTTGGGATGATGGATCAGATGGAAGAAACAACTAAAGAAACCTTGGTTGATTCTGTCGTTCATTTGATCAACAAAGATTACTTCGAGTTAGCCCAGGATTTTGTCAAACTTGGCTTTTTGACGCCAGATACAGATATTATGCCGATCGTCCCAGCGCTGGAATCGGTGCTCGGCGATATCGTCGGCGAAAAGGTGGGAGATTTTAACTTCAAGACGATTACAGACCAGTTTTCGGAGTTGATGTACGATTATCCCTTCCGGGTGCCGGCGAAATTTGCCTTAATTATTCGCTCTCTGGTAACAGAGGAAGGTTTGGCCCTGACGCTGAATCCCGATTTCAAGATTGTCGAGGTGGCGTATCCTTACGTAGCGCGGCGTTTGTTGAACGGCGAATCTCCGGCATTGCGGCGGCGCCTGATTGAGGTATTATTCAAAGATGGCAAATTCCAGTGGAACAGGTTAGAGGAGATGATCGCGATCGCCCGAGCCGATCGCAGTTTCGACCTGCTACCCACCGCCCAACTAGGCTTGCAATTTTTGCTGTCAGAGGAAGGGTCATTTTTGAGAAACCAATTGATCTTAGCCTTGATTGAGGACGATCGGCTTCACACCGAAGAAGTTCGCCGCCTGTGGAACTTAGTCAAGGAAGACTTGCAACCAGGCCGTCTGTTCAACGTTGCTCTAGGCGCTTTGGCAGAGTTTTCTACAGCAGGAGCCGCCTCCCTGACTCGATTTTAGTCATTAGTCATTAGTCATTAGTCATTAGTTATTAGTCATTAGTCATTAGTCATTGGTCATTAGTCATTGGTCATTAGTCATTAGTTATCAATCAAAAGACAATTGCTAATTACCAATTACCTGTCTTTACCACAGAAAAATCCCGGATACGCGGATTTCAAAAGGCAGAAAGCAGAGGCTAAAATTATTTACTTCTGACTGCCAACTAATTACTAATGACTGCCAACTAATGACCAATGACTTCCCAATTCCCATTACCCCAAAAGAATTATTCGTGTATTACTTTCCAGAACCTCCGTATTTTTTAATGACCGCAGGATTACTAGCAGGTATGGCATCCGGTTTAGCCTTTGAAGCAACTCTCAAACAAGCCGTACAACTCTGGTCTAAAAATCGCTCTAGCCGTACTTTATCTAACCTAAAAGGTCTACAATTGCAGTTGCCTTTTCTGGGAATGGCCGGCGGAATTTGCATATTTTTAGCTTCTGGTATGGAAATTTTCGGCTTCCCAAAATTACTTTCTTATGCTCTAGCTTTGCCGCTGACGTTACTAACAGCGTGGCTGGTTTGGACTCAGCTAGGCAAGCTTTTAATTGAACTACAACGCGGAGGTTCCCAAGCCTTAGACCTAGATTCTTTTGAAGGATGAGAATCACCAATCAACCCTCTTTTATCACAACGAAGAGGGTTGGTTAGATTGTTCGGACTTTAGTCCTGCTTTATTAAAATCCGCAACTTAAATAAAACATTATTAACTCTTTGAATACCCCAACTTTTGAAATTCCTCCGCAAGCGCAGTAACAAATTGGGAGGCGCGAGTTTTGGTCGTGTTTCCGGCGAGTTCAAATAGCGGTAGTGCAGAAATACATCTCGGTAAGGAATCTCAACATCTTCACCCGCACACAATCGAGTAAATTTGGCAGCAGAAATGCTCATGTAGTGCAAATAAGTCAGCCGCCGTCCCCGATCGTATAAAATAGAATCTATCACATCAAATTGAGAAGACCAATGATTCCCCGTTACCTGTTCCGATCGAGAATATGCAAAATTGTAAAAAGAGATTTTGCAGCGCGCCACTAAATAGTTAAACAAAGGTTGGTCAGTTCCCCGCAGCGAAAGAATTTCCGCTTCTCCTGATGTTAAATATTCTAACATTTTCCCTGAGTTATTTCGATTTATAATTCCTTTTTTTGAAGCAAACCACCCAGCACAAAAAATTTGAGATTGTAGTCTGTCAATAGAGAAAATCTCAGCGAGTTTTTGGGAGGATAAGTCAAATACATAATTGAGGTCGGATTTGTATTGAAAATCGTTTGCTACCAAGTCAAATTCATCGAGTTTTTGATAGATGTAATCGAGAGAATTCATTAACAGAGTGTCCGCGTCAAAATAGATAAATTTATCAAATGGCCCGTCAAAACAACAGAATTTTCGGTGCATTCCCAGACAGTGAACTGGTTTCCAGCCTTTAGCCTGCCAAATTTTTTGAGCTTTGGCGTGAGATGTCCAAACTTGAGTCGCAAAGTCTTCCCAGAATTGGATGGAATCGGTATTTTCAAACAGGGTGACATGGTGTAGGCTGGAAAAGTGCGATCGCACTTTTTTCAAGTTATCATCGTAGGGAATGATGCAAACTGGAATATCTTGAGCCCCGTTGACTTCGAGACTGTTTAGCAAAGCGACTAAGTGGTCGAAAACAACATCGTTTCCTAGAATATAAATGCCATTTGTCATCGTTTAAAAACCCTAACCAGATTCGGCGGTTGAAACCGCTACTACAGAAACTTTCGTCCGCCTTCGCGGACGGTCGAATAAACTCGTAGGGTGCGCACTGCGCACATTATTGCTGTATCAAGCGAAATATTCTTTGCATTAAATTGGGTTTTTTCTCATGCAAATAACGATAATATTTCCACAGTTTCCAATAAGGACTACCAGATTTAATCGGTATTCCCGCCCAATGAAGATATTTTAACCTTTTACCTTTGTCGTAAAGCACGTAATCTCTTTCCTGAAAATGCTTGGAACCCGCCCAACTTCCCGGTTCGGTTTCCGAAGCTTTAACAAGGTTACAGCGTTTGGGAATTAGTTTAAGAATTAAGTAATTTAATATAGGCTGGTCTGTGACATTTTGGGTAAAATCAAAATATTCTCGATGCTGCGAACATTCGCGCAAGACTTCATACATTTGCGATTCCGAAATCGTTGCTTTGCGGGAAGCCCAAAAGCCGCTGTTAAACACATCTTGAAGTTCGGAATCTGTGAAAATATGCTTTTCTTTGACAATCGGTGAAAAGACATTGCGCAGTTTTTCGCCCAGGTGGTGATAGTCGCAGCAAAAAAAGTCTACTTCTGAGAGTTTGTTGAGGTTGGCTGCGATGTCTTCAAAGACGATGATATCGGTATCGATGTACAGAAATTCGTCGAGGGGGCCAAACCAGGCGCAGAGTTTGCGCATTTTGTTGGGAAGGGCTAAAAAGTTGCGATCGAATATTTGGCCAATTTCCCTGGTAAACTGTTCCACAAACCCCAGATTTGGGTACAATTGCACCCCGTAGAGGCTGCTGAGGGCGGCGGCGACTTGCAGATAATTATCGTCAAACGGAATCAAAAAAACTGGTACTTGACAATTGTACAGGCGTATGCTTGCGATCAGGGCGATCGAACTTTCCATCACCTTATCATTAGCAACAATATAAATACCGCGACTCATAAATTTATCCTCAACCTTCTCAAGACTCTTTCTAGCAAACTCGGCGCAGAAATATCAGCATAAGACTTTAGCGGTTCCCTAAAAATCGGCCGCTTGGACGGTTCGCGGAGATAGCGGTAATGTAGAAACAAATCGCGGTAGGGAAACTCAATATTTTCGCCAGCACAAACTCTCCGAATCAAATCCGGCTGCACCCCAATATAATGAATATAAGTCAGCGGGTTTCCCTTATCATAAAGAATGTTATCCCGTGCTATAAAATGCTTAGAAGTAACACTGCACCCAGTTTTTAAATTATCTGGAAGACTGTAGGCAAAATTATAACTACTAATACCCGTTTTCATCACCATATAATTGAGCAACGGCTGTTCTCCCGCACCAGAATAAAGAATTTCTGCATCTCCAGATTGCAATTGAGATAACAGCCATTCTCTCGTATCTGCATCAAAAATTTCTTGCTTGCTACCATAAAAACCAGAACAAAATATTTCTGAATTAATGCGTTCCTGCTCAAATACTTCTAGCAATTTTGGCGACAATAAATTATATACTTTACTCGGGTCAGTAAATTGGAAATCATAAACCACAAAATCCGATTCATTTAACTTATCAAAAACCGCATCAAGGGAATTCATCACCAAAGTATCAGCATCCATATAGATAAACCTTTCAAAAGGCCCATCGAAAGCGCAAAAGCGGCGGTGCGCGCCATAAAGCCGAAACTTTTTGCGATTCAAGCGTTCAGGCGCCGCTGCTTCCATAAATTGATCCCATAGCTGAATAGACGCCATATCTTCATACATAAAAACATTAGGATGCCGAGCTATTTCAGCTTTAATTTGCTGTACTTCCTCATCAAAAGGATAAATACAAACAGGAATATTTGATCCTAAAATAACTTCAATACTGTTAAGTAAAGCAATTAATTGATCGTAAACCCTATCGTTGGCTAGCGTGCAAATTCCATTCATATATAGTCGCTCAATTATATCGTGTCCGCTCGATTAATCGCGCTTTAAAGTTTTGAAATAAAAGTCAATCGACCTCCGGCAAAAATGACAAGACATAAAAATCATCGCCGAATACTACAAACCAAAAACCCGAGACTACGCTAAAACACAAGCCACGCGAAAACCAACGTCTATAGCCCGGAAGCTAGCCGAATATCTAAGACGAGTGGCACTGCGGCAATATACCGCAGAATATTCCCAGGAACCGCCACGCTGCATACGTTTATCATTTGTGCCAGTTTCCCAAGAACTTCCGTCAATTGGTGCGCCGTTATAGTTTTCGTGCCAGGTATCGCTGCACCACTCCCAAACATTGCCGTGCATATCGTACAGTCCAAAGGCATTGGGGGTAAAACTCCCGACATCCGTTGTTTCTCGGCTGCGATTGTAAGAGTCTGTGGGGGGAGCGTTTGCGTAGGCAGGGTATTTGTCATGGTTGACTAATTCTATGGTAATGGTTTCCCCAAAATGAAATGGCCCTGTTGTACCCCCACGACAGGCGTATTCCCATTCTGCTTCACTCAGGAGGCGATATTTTTTCCCGGTTTTTTCTGAGAGTTTGTCGCAGAATTTGACGGCATCTTGCCACGACACACCTATTACAGGACGTTTTTCACCTTTGACAACCGATGGATTTTTTTCCATCACTGCTCGCCACTGTGCTTCGGTGATGGGATACTTACCTGCAAAAAAAGGGGGTACTTTTACTTGATGCTGCGGACTTTCCTTATCTTTTCTACCTTCTTCTGTTTCTGGCGAACCCATCATAAATACCCCGTCGGGAATCGATACCATTTCGAGCACAACTGAGTTCCCTAATTCTTCAAGGAAGAAGCGAGCAAAGAACTGACTGCGGCTGTTTTCCTTTCCTGTAGCATCGACTGCGATAACATCAAATTCAAAAGAGCTACGTAAATGTTGTTGAATCTTCTCCTCATCTCTATTCCTCAGCAGCGAATAGGCGGCAAACTTCACAGCCATTGATTCATCTTGCAGCGCCACAATTATTAAATCTAAACCTGCATCTCCATATTTCAGCGCTTCAGACAGTGCCGCAATTTTTACCTCGACAATCGGTGAAGCCAAACGACTCTTAACGCCGGGAATCCCGCCTAAGACAGCCGCACCGAAGGGGGGTGGATTTTGACCGCCGAGTACGGCATCGTATTCTCTGGGTTGATTTTGATTTTCTGTCATTGCGCTATTTCCTAAAATACAAAGTTAGATAGCCAATTCAGCAAATTCAATTCATGGAGAATGATTTGTCTGGCTTCCGCAATTTTCTCCCTTGCTTCTTGCCAACAATCCGGGGTTGAAATCACCTCTTGAATAAATTCTACTCCCTTCTCATCCAAACTCGGCAGCCGCAGAAAACTACCCGCCGGCAACAACTTATCCGCCGCCGCACCGCCGTAATAAATTGGCAAACACCAAGCTAACAAAGCATCCCAAAGTTTTTCGCTGACATACCAATCGTTGTTTGCATAATTCTCAATAGCCAAGTTGTAATAGTATGGTGCGACGGCGTGCCATTTATTGTTGACAGTCCCGTTACCGCGCGCCCAAGTCGGCAAGTTTCGCCCGTAAAGGTCAAAGTCTAATTCTTGTGCTTGCAGCAATTTGATAAAATCTAATCTGCGCCGATGGTTGGCGGTGCGACTAACACCTGAAGTTATCCACGAACAGGATTTAGTTTTAGTTGGTGGTGGCATTTCGTTAAGTTCTCGAAATGAGTTTGAGTGATACCAAATCGCAGGCATATAATCTGGTTTGGGTGCAAAGTCGTCCGGCCCGGAAACGTAACCGCAATAAAGTTCTGCTTGTTGGTAATTGGCTTTGGTAATCTCAATTACTTCTACTAAAGGCGGTTCTCTGATTAGGTAAATAATACGCTCTTTGGGGACGTTACGAAATTTTTCTCGAATGTCATTTTCTTGGTTGGGATGCCTGTAATGGCGTATTTTGTCTAGCCATGACTGCTGTTTAGGTTGTCGAGGAAAGTCGAATTGATACATGAGTAAAAAATCTGGTTCTGGGTGGTTGGCGAGCATTTGAATGTTGCCCCATTTACCGAAGTTGTGAGGGGTTTGTTGCCACAGCCAGTCGCTTTGGTTCATGCCTGGGTAGGTGGTGATTGTGCCGATAATTTTTGGGTTCATTTTTAATATTTTGGTGTGGTATTTGAGTCCGCGAGTCATTCATTCAGCTATTCGGCTACTTCGCTACCCCGACAGTCCGCCAGGGGTTGAAAACCCCTGTCTCAAAGCTAAAGTCCTCGCTATGAGGACTCAGGAATCAAGTTATTATTTAACTTGAGTTCCTGAGTCCATAAATAATAATTTTAGTCCTCTTTAGAGGACTTTAGCTATTAGCCAGTGGTTTCAACCACTGGCGGACTCGCGGGCTGGCGAAGGCGGATTGGCGGATTAATTAATCATTTGCGATCGCACATCCGCATCCACACACCCCAAAATTCTCTCGATCCTATTTTCCCACGAAAATTGCTTGACAAAATCTATCGTTTCTGAATAACCCTCTACCTTCCTCGGATATTTTGTTAAACTAACTTGAATACTTTGTGCAAACTGCTGCGGGTTATCGGGTGTGCACCAAGTCGCGGCGATATTCCCAGACTTAAACTCAAGCAAAGATGGAATCTCCGTCGCCACAATCGGAGTTCCCGATGCCATATAATCGAAGAATTTCAAAGGAGATGTGAACGTCGCCGCCTCTGTCAAACAGTGCGGGTGAACCAACACATCGGCGGCTTGTAGCAAGCTAGCTAGTTGATTTTGCGGGAGGTAGCCGAGAAATTTGATGTTGTTAATTTGTTTGGATTTTGCTAACTGCTGGTACGCTGTTACTTGGGATGAATCACCGCCTGCGATCGCAAATTCAACTTCCGGTAACTCCCGCGCCACCTCCACCAGCATATCCACACCCTTAAACGGGTAAAGCCCGCCCCCATAAACTGCTAAATATTGCCTGTCATCGGTTAATAACTGCTGTCGCCAATTCTCGGCTGCGTCTGTTTGTCTGGCGAGAAACAACTGGTTAAAACCATTGTGCAGCATAATTACCTTTTCCGGCGGCATTCCTTTGTGAATCATGGTATCTCGGACAGTATCGGCCACAGTTACAGCAATTTGAAACAGAGGATTGTTAACAACGTCCGGCTCAAATTTCTTATCTTCATGGTGATGTTGTTCGTAGATAGCGGGAATTCCATTTTTAATCGCAGCTTTGACAAAGTTCCAGTCGCGGCTGTGGACAATTTTAGTGGATTTCAGCAGGTGAATTGGTAAATAGTATTTTGAAACTATTGTACTCGCACTCGTCCATTTGCTGTTCCAACAATCGACAGGCCACGGTAAAGGTAAATCTGCTACTTTTAGCTGTCCTTGAAGATTGTAAATTTTGGAAAGTTGAGAGTCCGGTTTTCTGGGTTGAAAAGGAAACATCAAATCAACGGGATTCAAAGCACTCCAGCCTTTGCGGAGGTATACCAAAACTGCTGGATAACCGAGATTTGCTGCGGCATTGGCAGAGTGCGCAACTTGAACTAAGCTGGCAACATTGGGTTGCGGTAAAACATTTCTAGTAAAAAATACATAATATTTAGACATGGGAATTGGGCGAAGGGAAGCGGAAGGATGGGGCATGGGGCATGGGGCATGGGGCATGGGGCATTGTTATTTTTCCGATTTTATTTGTGAATAGCTACCAATGACCAATAACCAATAACCAATAACTAATAACAAATAACAAATAACCAATAACTAATAACAAATAACCAATAACCAATAACCAATAACTACTTTTTGACACCCTGACGCTTAATAGTATTTTCTATAAATTCTAAAGTAGTGAAAATATTAGCAGCCGAGTGATATGATTCTCTAATTAACTCATCTCTTTCTTCGGGGGAGTCTACCATTTCGTCTACTAGCAATTTTAGGTAAGCTATCATCGGAGTCAGGCGAGTGCGAATTTCGTAAGAACCTCTAATCAAAGCTTCATCGCGGGCGGTTTCTTCCGCAAATTGCATTGAATACAAGCGAGTGTAGTAACCTCCTTTGGCTAGCAATTCTTCGTGAGAACCGATTTCTACGACTTGTCCGCGATCGATTACGGCGATTTTGTCTGCTTTTTGGACTGTGGAGAGGCGGTGGGCGATGACTAAGGTTGTGCGATCGCAACTCAGTTTCTCGATCGCCGCTTGGACGTACCTTTCTGAAACCGTATCTAGCGAACTCGTAGCCTCATCTAAAATTAAGATTTCCGGGTTTTGCAGCAAAGCTCTAGCAATGGAAATTCTTTGACGCTGCCCTCCCGATAGTATCACGCCGCGATCGCCAATTTGAGTATCCAGCCCCTCCGGTAACAGTTGGATAAACTCGTAAGCATTAGCTCCCTTCGCCGCTTCCACAATTTCCGCCTCCGTCGCTTGCGGCTTAGCGTAAGCAATATTTTCCCGCACCGAAGCATTAAACAAAAACGTATCTTGGCTAACAATACCCATTGCTTGTCTGAGACTTTTGAGATCGAATTCGCGCAAATCCCTGCCATCTATCGAAATATGACCTTGAGTAGGATCGTAAAATCTCGGCAACAAATCTGCCAAAGTTGACTTACCGGAACCAGAATTTCCTACCAAAGCCAAAGTAGTACCGTGAGGCAGAAATAAATCAATTCCTTGCAATACTAAATTTTTGTGATTTGGATAATTAAAAGATATATTATTAAAATGAATTCCCGATCGCAAATGATTGTATGGTATAGAACCGTTAAGCATAAACGGCTTGTCGTCGCAGCTCAAAAAATCATTAACAACCTCTACACTAGCCGAAGTATTAGCAAATTGACTGCGCCCGCTATTCAACTGAGAAATAAAAGGAATCAACCTAAACAATACCAATAAATAAGTCAACAATACTGTAGAAATCGATTCTATTTCACGGGAAAAAATAGTGCGACCCATAAATACAATTAAAATAATAACCATCAAATTAACAACTTCGTTAATCGGGGCGATCGCCGCATAATTTACCTGAGCCTGAAAATCAGCTTGTTCTCGCTTTTGAATTAAATTTTTGATTCGTTGATACTCTCTTTCTTCATTTCCCGTTGACTTGACCAACCGAATGCCCGTCATGGTTTCGAGAACCCTCACCGAATAATCTTTAGACATTTCCGAAAGCAGGAGGCCAAAATGCTTAGAACGGTTAATAATATATTGATTTGTCCAAGCAACTAACGCCAGCAAAACAGTAGATGTCACCGTCAATTTCCAAGAAATAGAAAGTAGGAGACCCACAAACACCAAAACGGTGATTGAGGTAGTAAACATGGATATCGCCGTGCCAACTGCACTAGCAGTCCGGCCAATCTCTCCGCCCAACCGATTAATTAAATCCCCAACTTTAGTTTTAGAGTAAAAATCTAAATCTACTTCTAGCAACAACCGCAAACCTGCTTCTCGCAAATCAAAAGTTAGAGATCGAGTCAGAGATGTTGCTACTAAAGTATTGATATAACTTGCAACATTTTTCAAAAAAATTGCCAGGAGAATTGCCGCGGTCATCAACATTAAACGCTGATTTTCTGGCATTCCCTGAAAGGGATACATCAAACTTTTAATCAGAGGTGGAGCGCCGCGCAGCTCGATAGCTTCTCCCAAAAAACTTAAAAGCACTGGTACAATCAGAGTAGTGCTGATACCACTGAATAAAGCCCCAGAAAAGCCCAGCATCACAGTTAACAGAATTCTGCCCGGATATCGTCTGGCAAATTTTAGGAGTAGCTTATTGGCAGACATGAAGCATTCCCAGCTAAACAGTACGGCATCTCAAAATATTCTTTAATTACAGGCAGTTTTTCTTCCTCAATTGCTGTCGGTTGCATATCACCTAGACATACTTGCAATTATATCTGAAAGTATCGGTGCCATTGCTTGAATGCTATATTTTTTCACGCATCTTTCCCGAGCTTTAACTCCTTGCAAATTCGCGACCGTCAAATTTTGAAATATCCATTGAATTTTTTGGGAAATTTGAGCCGGAGAACTCGGCTCGACTAAATAACCAGTTCCGCCTAAAATTGATGGAATATCGCCCACGCGCGCCGACAAAACAGGCTTAGCCATTGCCATGCCATCTGTCAGCTTCAGCGGAAACTGAGCCACCCCTGTCAGAGTCTCTCGCTGAGGAACAACGACAATGTGAGCCGCCGCCACAACTGACGGCATCGTTTCGACAGGAAACTTCGGCAGCTTAACAATCCAATGCCCCCATTGTTGCATAAGTCTATCATCATAATCATCATAAGGACTTCCGCCGACGATCGCTAATTTTAAATCCGGCTCGTTTAACTGTTCGAGGGCCATCAAAACATCCTCAACACCTTTGTGAGGTCGCGGAGCACCGGGAAACATCAGAACTCTATAGCCGGACAAGCCGTAACGCTCTCTGCTCAATTCAGGATTGTATTTAGCCGGGTCGAACATTTCAGTATCCTTGCCATTAGGCAAATATACACCACCAAAACGCTGTTTTAAAAACTCCGTATCGACGGTGACAGCATCAGCACGGGAAATTAAACTTTCCATCCATTGGATGTACAGCGGATGATCCGGTACTCGCAATTCACCCTGTGGTTTGAAAATATCTCGATAAAGTTGTTTTAAAGAAGGGCGATATTTCCATTCATCGCCACCGAACCAGCTAAGCTCCCAGTCATCTATATCTAAAATGATAGGGCGGCGCGTCTCGATTTTTTTTAGCAGCGATAAACCAAAGCTTGTAGGTTTAGGTTTCACCGCATAAATAATATCCCCATCTATTTTTTGCAAAACTTTTTGAGCATCCATCAAAAACCCCGGATAGTTTTTCCCCGGTATCGCACATACTGGGATGCCTTTCGGAGGGATAGCATACAATTCCTTACCAAACTGAAATCCGACAACTTCTACCTCATAGTTAAGCTCAATCAGGACTTGAGCTAGGAGAAAAGCACGAATTGCACCTCCTCCGGATAAATCGCTCACCACTAATGAAACTTTCACTTGGTAATTTTTTTTGAAAAAAGTTGATTCATTTTCCTGCTTAACCGAGATATTGTCAAGGGTAGCAAGGCTAAAAATACTTTATTTATCGAAATCCTCGGATCTTTCAAGGCTAAAGCATCTTTGATTTCTTGTCTTAATTTGGTTGCTTCGGATGCTGTTCGCAAATAAAGCTGCGGATGAATTAAGGAAAGCTGCAAAATGCTAGTTCTCTAGGCCTCTTTTTGTAATGCTGGATGCGTTGTTAGATATTCTTGTTGCGCAAATATAAGTATATTCTGAGCGTAGTACCATTTTACTCGATCGTTTTGCCATATTTTATTTCTAATGCAGTCAACCACTACATATCCTTGGGCTTCAAATAGTTTCGCCCAATACTCGGCCCACTGTTCCTTAATGTGATTTGTTCCTCCTTGAAATGGTACTGCGGCTGAGAATAAAATCACCGCTCCCAGCTTGACTAAAGACTCTACAAATAACCGGGCAAGCTGGGAGCGGCAAATGTTCTGCTACTTCTAAGGAAACGACTAAATCAAATTGTTTTTCCAGCCGCAACGGTTGGGTTAAATCGAATGTTGAAAAGTTGGTGGCCCAGATTTCAAGCATTTTGGGATCGACCCAATCGCCGTCTATTCCTAAAATCTCTTGAACGCCGTATTCTTGAAACGCGGACAGCCAAGTTCCCGTGCCGCAACCGACATCTATTACTCGATTTTGCTGTACGTATTCCCAAAGGATAGGAATAATTTCTTTGGCTGATTCGTGGCAGGTTTTTTGCAAGTATTGATATAATTCTTTGGTATAATGTTGCACGGGAGCTAGAGCTATCCTGTTTGATTTTTGGGGATTTTTTCACCGCAGAGGGCGCAGAGAGATTGGAGATGGAATGTTTGTGCGATCTTCGTAAATTTGGCGACGGTTGGTATAATACTAAATCTTATTTTAAGCGCCAGGGATTGTTGATTTGATTTGGTAAAAATATTTTAGCAGTGCGATCGACTATTCGAGTAAATAGCGATCGCGTGACGTTCTTTGCGTACTGCGGGCGGTAGGGATAGGTGCAGTGCATGACTTTTATCGGTTTGTCGATCGCATAAACATCTTTCCACTTATCCAAGTAGTTGTAAATAGGGGACAATGTTGTCATTTTTGGTTTCACAGATTCAACGGCAGCAGCAAATGCGCCCTGGTCTTTCAATAGTAGCACATTCTGATTGGCAACTACGATCTGGAAATATTTGTTGAAGTGTTGGAAAAATTCGTGATTTTTACTACTTTTTGTAAAAGCGATAAATCCGCCATTGTATTGAATGCTATTGGCGTTTAGCGGCAGTCCTACAGACTGCAAAGTTGACAGAATATCTTGCTTGACTCTTAATAAATTGCCCGCTTTAGCAATCGCAGGCTGCACGTCTTCTGTTACCAACAAATCCACTGCGTCCAGAAAATCAAAAACCTCATCTATTGGCGACAGCAAACAAATATCGCAATCCATATAAATAGTTTTGTCAAACAAAGATTCCCCATACAAAGTTAGTTTAGCTTGTCGCGACGCTAAAACAGGATTTTCGTGAGATGGTGCTGGTTTTAATATGACATTTCTAAATACCTGAAGTAAAGGATATAAAAATTGAGGTACTCTATCGATTAAAATAATAATAGGTTCCTGGTGAAACTTCCTGACAGAAGCCAGAAAATGAATGCAATCTTGCAACGAGTAAAGACCCGTTAAAATAGTGATAAATCCCTTGGTTTCTAATTTCATCCAAAAATTAAATAATCTAGCTTGTCTAGAATTTTCGCATCTTGTTTTATGTCAAATTTGCGCGCAAAGTGAAAGTTGCCGTTAGTAATTGTCGCGTAATCTTCTACTGTCAGCGTTCGGGGCGAACCTGCGATCGCATTGGTATAATCAATATAGCGTTTGTCGTCATTCACCAGATTTAAGTTGTGATTGTTGACGAGTACAGTCTGTACGAAAGACTCTTCGGGAACTACTGTTTTTTGGTAGTAATCCACAACATCTGGGCGAAAATTCACAAAATCTTTGATGTATTCAACGCATTTTCTAGAGAGAGTATACCACGCCCAGCCGCCGTAGCAAATGAATCGATCGCTAAATAAGGTCGATCGGCGCGGTATCCCCACCAGCGGGCCGTAAGTCAGGTAAAATTGCAGTGGTGTCAATTTCTTCACCGCCCGCAACTGCTGAAACTCTTTCAAAAAATTGTAACTCCAGCGCCCGGGAATTCGCCAGTAACGGCAATAATATCGCTTGAATCCCTTCTGTTTGTCCCAAGGTATTCCCTCAGCTAAAACATCCCAATACCGAATAAAACCGTCGGCGTCAGTTTTCGCGAGAAAATCTTCAGTTTTTGACAGCGGTTGAGTCGGATAATCTTGGCCAGTCAAATTAATCAGCCAGTCAAAATCAGAATTATTTGTAAATAACCAGTTGACAGCATTTAAATACGGTTGAACTTGACAAGAAAAATCAGCGCGAATTAAATATTCTCGATTAGTTAATAAATGAATATCTGACAAATCTTGCAGCGGAGTTAAGTCTAAATCACACCTATTAAAGTTGTGATTGAGCAGAATTTGAGAATTAGGGCTGGATTTTTTGATGGTGCGGAGCAGGCGATAAATTTGTTCGGGATTTTGATGAGTTTGGATAAAATAGCAAATTTTCACGCCTATTTCTCAGATACAAATTGATTCATGCGACTTTGTAGGCGGTTCGCTTTCAGAATTAGATAGCGGCGGGTCAAAAATATTTGCTGCTGCCAAATTGACGCGTTACACCAACGATCGTAAGCAGGAACAGCTACTTTTGTCAAAAAATTGCGCCACTGCCCAACAATCTGGGCATTCCCCGTTTCCTGCGCTCTGATTGTACCATTTTCGATCATTGCCCGCCGCAAATTTCGATCGCGCCGCAGCATCTCAACAGCAGCAATTGTCTCCTCGGGCGAACCTACTTCTATGTAATCGAGTGCGCTTTGGCGTTCGCTGCGGTAGGCAGATTCGCGTCCCAGAACCGCCGGAATGCCTGCGTGCCAAGCGTTAATCAATTTTGAGGGAGGTTTCGAGTCAAAAGTCTGTGAAGCCTCAAAACTGCGCACAGCCACTATGAGATCGACTTTACTGTAATCGTGCCAGCGATCGCACCCGACAACTTCCCACGCCAAACCCAAAGCGCCGAGTTTTTCTGCCCAATCAGGTGCTTGCAATTGAGGTGCTAGAGTTCCTGTAACGCCGAAGAATGCTGCCTTTTCAAAGATTTCGCCCCGGCTGGCGTCGCGGGGAATTAACCCGGGTTGCAGCCAAAATTTTAGGGGGTGACAGTGCCATAAAAAGGGCGATCGATTAAATAGCAAATCGCGATCGTTCTGCACTACTTGCAACTGAGCATAAGGATGAGGTTCTCGATCTACTTTAATACAAACAATCAGCAATTTTGACTGCGGTTGCAAATTATCCGATAAAAAATCTCGATGGGACACTACAATGCCTTCATCCGGCATAAAATCTATTAATTGACAAAGCAACCCATCCGCTTTCAAATAAAGATAAGTTTGCAGAGTCCAATCATACTTTCCCCGACCGTACCTGCTACCCCAAAAACTCATCCACTGCCAGTATTCCTCTGGACTTTGCGGCAAATCTCCTACCGGCCACTGGCTTTGAGGAATGTAAAAATAAATCGGTGGCAAACCCTCATTCATGCCATCCTACCTGCAATTATACAACTATTTATTAACTCCTATTCTAGGTTATACCAATTTAAAACGAAATAACAGTATTGTTCCCCCCCTTTGTATGGGGGGCTAGGCGGGCATTAGTGTCAACTTAAGCTCAAATCCAGTCAGAGATTGCTGTTTGACTATTAAGGCCAGATCCCCCCTAGCCCCCCTTAAGAAGGGGGGGACAGGAGTCTTCTCAAAGTCCCCCTTCTTAAGGGGGATTTAGGGGGATCTAGACTTGGCTAAAAGCGAGATATACCAAGGATTTTAGGCTTAAGTTGACACCTATGCTAGGCGGGGTCTTCGAGTGTTGCACAATTTTAGATAAATGGTATTACTTCTTTCAGTGCGTCCAATCCCAAAAACTCTCGTTCCAGTTATCGCAATAATTGAAAATTCCTTGCCATTCATAAAAATGCACAAAATCTTTTAGATTAATTACTTTACCGACATCTCTAATCATGTATAGAGGCCGATCTCCATAAAAAGAAGCCCACATAGTATAACTGCTCGGCGGCCCGACAATATAGTCGCACTTTGATAAAGCATACATATCTTCGATTAAATGACCGCTGCCAAAAACACAGTCAAAACTTTTAAATAAACTCGGTTCTTGCTGGATGTTAGAGCAAATTAAAAATTTAATATTTTTTCCTGCAAATAGCTTGACTGCTGCATTCATCACCTCGATATATTGGTCGGTAGTATAAAAGTACCTGCCATTTTGGTGCTGAGCGTAATCGCCTTGACGGATATGAATTCCCACAATCGCATCCGCGCTGTTTTTGAGATTTGCCATCAGGCGCTCGGGATTAATTGTATATTGTTTTAATGGTGTAAAGTAGGCTCTAATTTCGTCGGCGTACTTGCGCAAATTCGGCGTATCTTCGACAAACCAGCCATCTCGAAATAGCCAGCCTTGAAAACAAACAATTGAACCGTGTTTGATTTGTTCCTGTTCCTGATATTTGCTCCAGCTAAAAGGTTTCTCTCTCGTAATTTCTCGGGTTTTTAATACTTTTTTAGTGATTAAATATTTTATAAATTTATAATATTTGTTTCTGAGAAACTTGTTGCCTGCTGCGGTAAAATATGGACGAGGATAACTACATAAAAAATCCCCAGCGGTTCCGACAAAAAAATCTGCATATTCCTCAAAAGCTGGATTGAAGACAGTGAAATTGTGTTCGATCGCCCAAGCTATGAAATTTGCAAATAGCAGCAGTCTGTTGCCTAGCTGTCCCGATTTAGCAGATATTATCAACATACTCGCTATTTTGGTTGAGGTAAGGTGCGCAAGCGCACCCTAGATACTAAGAATGATGCCGTTTTTGATGCCAGTGCCAAGCGTGAGTTAGAATATCCTTAATGTGGGGATACTCTGGAGACCAGCCCAAAGTTGCGATCGCCTTTTTGCTGCTCCCAACCAAAGCAGGCGGGTCTCCCGGACGGCGATCGCATTCCACGACTTTTATCTCTTTTCCGGTGACTTGGCGGGCTGTTTCTATCACCTCTTTTACCGAAAAACCGCCGCCGTTACCCAAATTAAAGAAATTAGATTTGCCGTCATTTAACAAATATTCTAATCCTAAAATGTGAGCCGAGGCTAAATCGTTGACGTGAATGTAATCGCGAATGCAAGTACCGTCAGGAGTATCGTAATCGGTGCCGAAAATTGCGATCGAATCTCGTTTTCCCAAAGCAGTCAATAACACCAACGGTATCAAGTGAGTTTCGGGATTGTGATCCTCTCCTAACAAGCCGTTTGGATCGGCTCCAGCAGCGTTAAAATAGCGGAAACAAACAGACTTAAAATTGTACGCTGTGTCAAAATCCGACAAGATCCGTTCTACCATTAACTTAGTAGCACCGTAGGGATTGATCGGATTTTGGGGGTGGTCTTCGGCGATCGGGCTTTTCTGCGGTACGCCGTAAGTCGCGCAAGTAGAAGAAAACACAAATTTCTTAATCCCAGCAGCAATCATCGCTTCCAAAAGTGTAATCGTGCCGATGACGTTGTTGCGGTAATATTTGGCTGGATCGGTCACAGATTCGCCCACGTAAGCGTAAGCAGAAAAGTGCATTACCGCTGCAATATTGTGGGTAGCAAACAAGTTGTCGAGCAAAGTGCGATCGTTCGTATCGCCAACTACCAACTCTACCTGTAAAGCCTGCTCTACTATATCTCGGTGGCCGTAAACTAAATTATCTAAAATCACTACACCGTAACCCGCGTTTTTCAGCGCTAATACCGCGTGAGAGCCAATATATCCTGCTCCGCCTGTAACCAAAATTGTTGGTTTTTCTGTATTCATTTTACTCTGGGTTGTGAAAGTAAATTTAACTGTCTGTGAGATTGCAATACGGTTGGCTTAAGCCTGTTTATTCCCCGGACATTCCTTGCAGCATCCCCCTGGTTGTAGGGGGACGAAAGAGAATTCTCTTGTCCCCCGATTTTAAAGGGGGTTAGGGGAGGATCGGCCTTAACTATCAACTGTCAACTGTCAACTGTCAACTGTCAACTATCAACTGTTGTCAACTGTCAACTGT
>NZ_JAUBOJ010000059.1:0-4288 GCF_036700185.1 Microcoleus sp. BM001215392
GACAGTTGACAGTTGACAGTTGACAGTTGACAGTTGACAGTTGACAGTTGACAGTCATTGGTAGGGTGTGTCGCGAGCGAAAATTCCTAAACTAAAGATTGACAATCTCACCGCGACGCACCTTATATTATCTGCGATTCTGAATTTGGGCAGGAGTTGCACAACTGTTATATTAAATAAAAAAAAAGGTATGTAGTTGCGCTGAAGCGCTCTTTATAAATATCAGGAAAGAGCGCTGAAGCGCAACTACGTACCTAAAGATTAAGCCTCATAAGAGTAACTGTTGCGTTCAGAAATGCTGGAAATGATATCAAGTGCGATCGCAATATTGCGACGTTTGGTGCGTCGCTACCTAATGACTAATGACTAATAACTAATAACCAATGACTAATAACCAATGACTAATGACTAATTTGCAGCAGGCGGTTTCGGTTCTTGAACTTTCGGAACAGAATGCTGTTTCTTAAATCGAATTATACCGTAAGTAGCTGCCCCAATTACTAGGAAATAAGGACTGTAAGCCAAGAGCCAAATGCTCAGAGCAAACAAACCTAAAGTTAATTCGCTCACAGAATGAGTCGCTTGTCCCCAAGTTTCCTGAACCCGCAAGCCGAGAGAAGGTTCGGGTTCTTGCTGGGCCGAGACTGCTGCTTCTAGAGTTAAACTAATAGTCGAATAGGCTACTTGATTCCGCAAACTTTTTAACTGAGCGTCGATGCGCTCGATCGACTCCCGAATATTGCTCAACTCTTGAGAAGCCTTGAGCACGTCGCCAACAGAGCCGGATCTCTCCATAATTTTTAACACAACTTCTTCCGATTTGCGCAGGTTGCGCAGCCTGGCCTGGCTGTCAACTAATTGATCGCTAACATCCTCAGCCGTCAGCCCTCGGTTTTCGACACTTCCGAGTTTTGCTAAAGCATTTAAAGTAGTTTCTAACTTTTCTTGAGGTACCCGAATCTGCAAGTTGGCGGTTTGGCGCACACTAGAATCCGGCGGCTTTTGGTTTTGGAAAGCCAAGATATCGCCTTGCTGTTTTTTCACAATCTCGGTAACTGATTTAGTGCTGCTGTCAATGGATTTGACAACTACACTAAGTTCGGCTTTTTTAATCAGTTGGGGAGCAGTTGCTGGAGTTTCTGCGGCTGGTTTTTTTGCGGTGTCAGCAGCAACTTTTGACGCTGCGCCTCCGGGTGTGCTTACAGGTGCGGGTTCGGATTGGGGAGCAGATGCCGCAATTTGCTTTTGGGCGCTGCGGGGTGAAGTAAAGCCGTTTGTAGAGCCGCTGGGGGAGGAAGTTGCACAGCTTGGTAAAGCAATGGCGGAGGATAAAGTTAAGAATGCTACTAATGCAAAGCGAGTTGTGCTGTTGTTGGCTGGGTTTGGCTTGTGTGACAGGAAATAAGTTTTGAGGTGAGTTTTCATTGGGGGTTTTTCCTGTAAAAAGGTTTGGGTATTGAATTTTATGCTGGTTTTAATTTAAGCTCGGATAGATAGGGTTGGTTTAGCCGATACCAAAATGGAAACGGTAGAGTTAAACAGTTGACAGTTGACAGTTGACAGATGAGTGCGAAGTGATAAGAGCGGAGATTTAAACTCCGTTCTTATCACAATCTGCCTTCATGCTTGGGCTTCAAACCCTTGCTATTCGGTGAATTTTTGGGGATTTTTAACCGCAGATAAACGCGGATAAACGCGGATGTAATTATGACTGATGAATTTGATACTGATTTTAGTCGATCGACTGCCCAGATCGATCGCCCGAACAGCACTTTCTCCGAGTTAGATCCCGCCGCGCTTTTGGCTGCTGCTTGCGGTAAAATTCGCGACAGCTTGCGTGCGGGCCAGCACGAGATGGCGGATTGGGCCGGCGGCCCCCTTGCGGTTTCGGCGGTTCCAGGGGCCGGGAAGTCTACAGGAATGGCTGCTGCGTCGGCAATTGCGATCGCCCGCAACCGACTGTACAACCGCCGTCAGTTAATTGTGGTGACGTTTACGCGATCGGCTGCTGCTAATATTAAAACTAAAATTCGCCAAAGATTGGCAGAATTGTCTTTATCTCAAGGCGGTTTTGCCGTACATACTTTGCACGGTTTAGCATTAAACATTGCAATGCGCCATCCCGATTTGTCTGGTTTAAATCTCGAAAATTCGACGTTAGTCACTCCGACTCAAAATCACCGCTTAATTCGCATTTGTGTAGAACTGTGGATCGCAGAAAATCCCCGCAGATATCAAATTTTGTTAGAAGGACAGCAATTTGATGGAGAGGAAACGGAGAGAGTGCGGCGACAATTGGCTTTGCGGACGGAGATTTTGCCACAGTTAGCTAAAACTGTGATTCACGAGGCAAAATCTTCTGGTTTGTCCCCCGAAGAATTGTTAGAAATGAGCGCTCTTGATTCGAGGGACGGCTATGAAATTTTAGCGGTAGCCGGCGGTTTATATCAAAAATATCAGGCTTTGTTGAGGAGTCGGGAATTCATCGATTACGACGAGATGATTTTAGGAGCTTTGCGGGTGTTGGACAATCCGGGCGCCAGGGCGATAGAACAAAAGCAAGTATTTGCAGTTTTCGAGGACGAAGCCCAGGATTCCACACCTTTGCAGACTAAGCTGTTGGAAATATTGGCGATCGATCCCGACCGTCCTAACTCACCTCCTAACTTTATCAGAGTTGGCGACCCAAATCAAGCAATTAATTCTACCTTTACTCCCGCCGATCCGATTTATTTTAATCAATTTTGTGATGAGTGCGAAGTAGAAAATAAGTTAGCAACAATGGACGGTGCAGGCCGCAGTACCCAGATAATTATCGATGCAGCTAACTTTATGTTGCAATGGGTAAACGAATCGGAATTAGCGGGAACTGAACAGCCTTTTCGCAATCAAACTATCAAGCCAGTTCCCAGGGATGACCCGCAGCAAAATGCCAATCCCGCCCCCATAGGTCGAGGCTTAGAGTTGCATACTCCCCGCGACATTTACCACACAGTTGAGTTAATTAGCAAGCGGGTAATTGAGTTAGTAGAGGAATTTTTACCTGCGGATTTCGCCTGGGAAATTTCCGAGCAAAATATTCAATCCAGCAGTGAATCCAAAGATGAAGAAAAGCGCCTCAAATTGCCAGTAGAAAATCAAAAGTCAATGGCTATTTTGGTGCGCGAAAACAAACAAGGCAAGTTTATCAAAGAAGTCCTAGAAAATCCGCAAAAACACGGATTGAGCTGCGATTTGCGCAAATACGGGATTAAAATTGAGGATGTCGGGGAACGAGACAGACATTCTCAAGTACCTTGGGAAATTTTAACACTGCTGCAATTTCTCGATCGCCCGCACTCACCAGATTACCTGAAAGCAGCCTTAAAGATTTTGAGCGATCGGCAACTCATCCCCAAACAAGACTACAATACATTTGCCACCAGCCCCGAACAATTCCTCTACCCAGGCCCCCTAGACCCGCAGCAGTCAGATCCCGTGCGCAAATGCCGTTATTTTTGCTGCGGTTTGCTGCAAGCACGCCTAGAACTCCCGCCCTACCAAATCATCTCATTCTTAGCCTTAGCCCTGCAATACGACCAAACAGAATTAGCCACCGCCGACAAATTAGCCGAACGAGTAGCAATCCAAACCGCCGGCAACAATTCAATGCGCAACATTTTGGACGTACTGAGCGAAATTGTTAGCTCAGAAAGATTTGAGCCAGTAGATGCAGATGACAAAATAGAAGAACGCTACACCAGCAAAGGTCAACTCACAATTATTACCATGCACAAAGCCAAAGGATTAGATTGGGATTGTGTATTTATACCATTTCTGCACGACCAAACAATCCCCGGAAGTTTGCGAGTTTTGCCGCAAACTAAATTTTTAGGAGATTTCACCCTAGCAGAAGTAGCAAGAGCGCAAATTCGAGCCAGCTTGCACGAAAAACATCCTTTGCCAAATCTCGGGGAAGCCTGGGAACAAGCAGGTTATTTGAAAACAGCAGAAGAGTTTCGATTGCTGTATGTAGCGATGACCCGGGCAAAAAGTTTGCTGTGGATGGGCGCCGAAAAAAAAGGGCCTTTTACTTGGAACAAACCCGAAAATTTGCAAGAGCAAAAACCTTGTCCGGTAATGCCTGTTCTGAAACAGCAATTTCCGGGAAATGTGATGTTGTAGAATAGATTTTGGGAACGAACCGCGAAGACGCTAAGGACGCGAAGAGAAGAGAAATGAAGGGCTTTCGCTAAAAAAACTTCTCTTCTCTTCCTTCGTGTTCTTGGCGCCTTCGCGGTTCGTTAAA
>NZ_JAUBOJ010000059.1:4388-24723 GCF_036700185.1 Microcoleus sp. BM001215392
TTGGCGCCTTCGCGGTTCGTTAAAAAAAATCTCATTCACCAATGAAATATAATTGTACTAAAATTAACTATGCCTAACCCAGAAATTCGCACAGCTAAGGTCACAATTCCCAACGGAGATTTGCAAATCGCGGCTTACCTAGCCCAACCCGCCACAACAGGGCAATTTCCCGCTGTTATCGTGATTCAAGAAATCTTTGGCGTTAACGCACACATCCGCGAAGTTACAGAAAGAATAGCAAAGGAAGGATATGTGGCGATCGCCCCAGCCATTTACCAGCGCCAAGCCTCCGGCTTTGAAACCGGCTACACGCCCGAAGATATTAAAATCGGCAGAGAATACAAAGAACAAACTACCGCATCCCAACTGCTGAGCGACATCCAAGCCGCCATCGATTACCTCAAAACTTTACCATCTGTCAAGCAGCAAGGTTTTGGCTGTATCGGTTTCTGCTTTGGCGGACACGTCGCCTACCTCGCGGCGACTTTGCCCGAAATCAAGGCTACAGCGTCGTTCTACGGGGCCGGTATCGCCACTCTCACTCCCGGGGGCGGATCTCCCACGCTCGATCGCACAGCGGACATTAAAGGCACTCTCTACGCCTTTTACGGCACTCAAGACGCTAGCATTCCCAAAGAACAAGTTGACCAAATTGCAGCAGAATTGGAAAAACACAGAATTCCTCACCAAATTTTCCAGTACAATGCGGAGCATGGCTTTTTCTGCGACCATCGCGGCAGTTTCGACGCTACCGCAGCAGCCGAATCGTGGGTGCAGGTGAAGCAGCTATTTCAACACGAACTTCAACCAGCTTAGAGAGTGGAAGATGAGATAGAGGAGAGAGAGGAGGAGAGGGGGAGAGTGGGAGAGTGGGGGAATATCTTCCTTCTTGCTTCAACAACTGACAACTGACAACTGTCAACTGACAACTGACAACTGACAACTAATTTACTGATAACTGACAACTAAACTGACATGAATTCCAAATCTACAGGTTCTCAAAGCGCAAAAGCATCTTTTTCAATGGATGATTTTGCTAAAGCCCTCGAACAGCACAATTATGAGTTCCAGAAGGGACAAGTAGTGCGCGGCAAAGTGTTCGAGTATGACTCAAATGGCGCGTATGTTGATATCGGCGGCAAGTCTTCGGCTTTTTTGCCGATCGAAGAGGCTGCTTTGAGAACGGTAACGGATTTGTCGGAAGTGGTTCCGCTAGACGAGGAACGGGAATTTTTAATTATCCGCGAACAAGATGCAGACGGTCAAGTTACTCTGTCTCTGAAACAGTTACAAATTCAGCAAGCTTGGGAAGATTTGGTGGCTTTGCAGGAAACTGGTAAAGTGCTTCAGGTTCGGGTTTCTGGGGCGAATAAGGGCGGCGTGACGGTGGATGTTGAGGGAATGCGCGGTTTTATTCCCCGATCGCACTTAGCCCAACGCGATAACATAGAATCGCTGATTGGTCAATCTTTGACGGTGAATTTCTTGGAGGTCGATCGCGAGCGAGAAAAACTCGTGCTTTCCCAACGGATGGCCGCTCAATCGAATGCCTTCAGTCAGTTGCAAATAGGTCAATTAGTAGAAGGAACAGTCAGCAGTATCAAGCCTTTTGGCGTGTTTGTGGACTTGGAAGGAGTTAGCGGTTTGCTTCATATCAAGCAAGTCAGCCAAAAATATATTGAGAACCTCGGACAAGTTTTTACTCCTGGCCAACCCCTGAAGGCCGTGGTGCTTGACCTCGATGAAAGTCGCGGCCGCATTTCGCTTTCTACTCGGGTACTCGAAAATTATCCAGGGGAAATGGTCGATAAAATGGCGGATGTCATGGATACCGCAGAAGAGCGATCGGAACGCGCTAGAAAGACTGTTTCTTAAGTCTCGATCTAATTGCTACCCCGACTTTTTTAAGAAGTCGGGGCTCTAACACAGCGATGTTTTACGTTTAATTAGGTTGATTTACCGATCGGGCATTTTAGAGCGTGGGCGATCGAATCCAATAAGATTGGATCGATGGTGCCCGCGCAAGTCCGCAACATGAGAGCGGAGTTTCGGGCGCACTACAAACTGAAAACTTTAACTCCCAAATTGTCTGACACTTTCCGGCAATTATCTAACTCCCTTTCATTATATTTTGACCCCATTAGCTACTACTCCAAATACTTTAAAATCTGCGATGTTTAGTTGATATAGGGCTTTGTTTATCAGCTCGCGATTAGTTGCTTCTATTTTTACTATCAGTACGGTACCGTTAGTTTGAGAAGCTAATAAATGACCGTCAGCTAAACCAATTAAAGCAGGCGTATCGTAAATTACTAAATCAAATAACGTTAGGAATTGTTCCATTAAATAGTGCATCTTTCTGGAAGAAAGTAATTTAATTGGATCGGGAGGGATCGTACCAGCGGTAAGCACAAAAAGATTTTCATCGTCTGGGACTTGCTGAATGACCTCATTTACACTTAAATCAGAGGTCAAAGTATTACTTAAACCTCTAGCATTTGAGATGTTAAGGTATGCGTGCAGTTGAGGCGATCGCATATTAGCGTCTACCAGTAATACTCGTTTACCCACAGCCGAAGCAGTCTTAGCTAAATAAACTGCTACCGTGGACTTACCCTCACCTTTCACGGTCGAAGTAATTGTTAAAGAATTTATCGGCTCTTGGGCACTTAATAACTGAATGTTTGTGTATAAGTAGTGAAAGGCTTCTGTCAAAGGGAAGTTTTTGTCATTTGACGCTATGATTCGTCTTATGGTGGGGCTGTTAGTCGTGGAACTTACGCTAGTGAATTTAGCAGCAGCCATTGCGCCTCGACGAGATTTGATTTTCATTGCTTTGGCGATCGGTATTACACCCAACAGCGGACATTTCGTTGCCGATCTAATTTCTTCGGGAGTATGGAAAACAGTATGCAAAACTTCTACTAGGAAACCTACAGCAAGACCGAGCAAACTGCTAATCACGAATGCGATCGCTAAGTGGCGCTTGGTTGGTTTTGGTTTTACTACATTGGGAGCACCACTCTCGTCTCTGACTAATTCTGGCTTAGATAGAACTTTCCAAGAGTCATTAATTTGACCGCTGTCTAGCTGTAAAGTTTTTTGTTTCCCTAGGAACAGTTTAAGATTATCTCGAGCTATTTCTAGTTCTAATTGTATGTCTTCATAGCGACGTTGAGCGTCCGGCATTAAAATTAGTTTGTCTTTCAGGAGTTTTTGGTTGTTATACAGCACCCGCTGGCGAGATTGCAACTGTTGTATCTGTGCATTCATCTGAAACAAAACAGATTTAGCTTCTCTTTGCATTAAATCACGCAAACTTTGTTGTTTTTTCCGCAAAGATTTTATGGGAAGGCTATCTTCATAATATTGTGTAGAGTTTAAAGCTACTTGCGACTCTATATCATTTACTCTCCCCATTAAACTTTCATAAGCCTTAGGGCTAATCTCAACAATCCAACGATTATCGCCTCTGACAGATCGTTGTTCGTAGGTTTCATACAGTTGCTTGTTTTGTGCTAGCTGTGATTCCACTTCTACGAGCTGATTAGCTAAGTTATTTATCTGATCGGATAGAAGGCGACTACCTACATCTGGCTGATTAAAATTATACTTGGTTCTTAATGTTTGCAATTCGTTTTGCAATTTATTTACTTTTTGTTGCATTTCGGGGACTTGCTTGTTGATAAAATCAAGACCTCGATTGTTCAACTTCAAGCGCTCTTTTGTCATATATTCTAGGTAATATTTTAAAGTTTCTTCAAGTACATCTTTGATGCGTATTGAGTCTCGATCGCGGTAACTAATTTCCAATAATTTAGTTCCCGCCTCCTTGCCATCTTGCACGAAGGTAATTCGCTGAATATTTAATTGGTTGTAAAGTTTATTGTAATCTAATTTGGGATATTTTTTTTGCAAACTGTAAAACAACGGTGCTAGCACTTCCGGGCTTTTTAGAACCCGCGTTAAACTTTGATAGTCAACAGAGTAATTGTCTTGTGCAGAAGATTTAATTTTGCTCAATTCTGTCAGACCTAAACTATTATTCTGAGCTTGGACATAGAGCTTTAGTAGCTGATCGTCAGATGTAACAGGTTCTACTAAAACAGTACATTTTCCTTCGTACTCAGAAATCATTTTTTTCGCATTCAATAGAATTAAACTACCAGTCATAGCAGCTATAGTTGCAGCTACCGCGACCATCACCAGGGCGCGACGTTTGAGTACAGCCAGTACCCAGTTCATATCAAGAACTTGGTCATCGTCTTCTGGGTTACTAGCTAGGTAATTAGTGGAAGAGCCAGACAGATAGTGACCGTTTATGTCATTTTTGGAGAAAGGAAACTGTTTTTTATCCATAACACAAAGGTGATTTTTTGTTGATTATTGATCGATCAAAGGTACAAATCTTATTTATTTAGTAAAAACGATAGTTTTACCAAATAGCAGTGTTAATTTTGTCGCGATCGCTGCATTTTTTCAAGCTATCAGTATAAATCTATCATTGTTTTGAATAAGTGGGTTGGTTTGACCGCCAATTCTTTGATTTAAATTCATTGTACTTGAACCTGCGAGCTAGAAAGATGAGAAGTTAGCCAAATTATTTCGACAAATCTATTAGAGTTAGCGTTACTTTGTTTGAGAACACCAGCACTGATAATTTGTTTATTTAAGAAGTAGTATTAGGAAGTAGTCTGAACCTTAGGAGCATTGACTTGTGCGATCGCGCTTTTGTGCAGGTTCGCAACAGCCAAACTAGAAGTAACTAGAACAAAAAAAACACCCTGAGTCCGTAGCCATCTCTGTCCGAACACAAATCGTCTGCCTTCTGGTAGTATACTATCTTAAAAGGTACGTAAATAGGCGTAAATATTTTTTTGTGCTTAAGTAACACAATGTAAAGCGACCGTCCCCACAGCAATTGCTTTCCGATCCAGAAACCGATTGCTAATGTTTCACTGGCTTTTGACTGCCCGTGCAAGTAGAGCAGCCCGAAAATATATATAGTCATTGCTAGGGTAACTGATTAATTCGCTTTTGGTTGTGACAGCTTTATATTTTGTTACTTAGGAAACATCTATTTGTACCTAAATAATTAATGTCTGACTCATCTAGTTCTCTGGTTCTAATCGTACCTAAGCTTTAGAGTCTCCCGGCAAAAATTATATCTTCTCTACTAAGCTGCGATCGTAAATCTCAATTTTCATATTGTCTCCACCACTGAGAGCGCAGTCAGTATTAATGCTTATTGTGAGTAAGCTGGACTGAGCGAGTTTGGTTGAAGGGAAGCCAAAGCAACACCAGCTTTGGTCGCAGCGAGTCGCAGGTGTCAAGCAGCAAGGATCGGTAATTCGATCCGTAGCAACAAATTTGACTGTCGAGGTAAAGTGATGAAAGAAATTTTAAAGGTTCCGATGTTTGCGTTTATGCTGTTGTGTGTCGCGGCGATGGCTTTTATAACTGTTTATATTTTAGTTGCCCGCGATCGCAAATTTGCTGCCAGATTAGAAAAAATTTTTGTGGGCATACTCTTTTTTAGTATCACCAGTAGCTCTGGAGTTACGCCCCAGATTTTTCAGAAAATCCATCCTAGCATTTTTTTGAACTCACAAACCACAGCACCAACTATTGTCGGTCAACTTGTCATTTATTCCGGCATGATTCTACTTTTATTTCCTCGATTAAATAAAACTACCAAAAATTTCGTTAATGCCTGTATAAAATGGATTGTAGGAGATAGTTTTTTTTGTTTGTTTTTGTTGATGATGACTTTATCTCCCTTGTGGTCACAAACTCCCGAACTGAGTTTTCGGGCTGTTTTGACTCTCTGGGGCATCACCCTGGTTTCTATCTATGTAGGAAAACAATACAGTTGGGCCGAAATTTATGGATTGTTGAGATGGCTGAGTTGTTTATTAGCTGTGTGGGGAGTAGTCCAAAAAAATCCCTCGTCAGACGGCTGCTGGACGGGAATTTTAAGCCATAAAAATCCTTTTTCTTTTCAAATGGCTAACACTGCTTCTTTATGGATTTTATATGCGGTCAAAGAAAAGAAATATCGATATTTTTCATTATTGATAACTCTCATAGCTTTAATAGGATTGCAAAAAGGTTGTAGTGGTGCTAGTAGAATTCTGACGGTGATATTAATCAGTTTTTGGGTTTATTTGTCTTTGTTAAAAAGATTGCCTATCAGGTGGGCTTTTTTCTGCTTTATTTTATTTTTGGTAGGCAGTATATGTATTAGTATTATAGTGTTAAATAATTTAGAGGCTATTGTTGTGGATGGTTTAAAAAAAGATATGACTTTAACCGGGAGGACAAATTTTTGGCCTTTAATTATCGATCGCATTAATGAGAAAAGTCCCATATTTGGTTATGGAATGGCGGGATTTTGGCAATCTTCGCGGGGATTGGAAGACCCAGCTTACGGCATTATAGACATTAAATCTGGTTTTGTGCCGCCCCACTCTCACAATGGTTTTATTGATATACTTTGCGAACTGGGTTGGGGCGGATTGTCGTTGTTCTTTTTATCATTTATTAATAATATATTTAGAGGTATCAAGTGCCTGATTAAAGAAGATTTTCCCGAGTCAGCTTTGCCTTTGTATCTATTAACGTTTATGCTAATGACTAATTTGACAGAGGGGGGATTTTTGGCGATTGGTACTTATTGGTGTTTTTATGTAGTTTTATCGGTAAAGTTGAGTTGGGACACGAATGCTAGGGATAGTCAATACTGACGATGTTAGGATTTTGTGATTTCCCACTGTCAGGATGTTTCAGTGCGATTCCCTACGGTTGGGGCTTCGCACGCGCGTACTTTTGAGTCTCCAGTCCCATAAGATTAGTTTTATTGCGGGTAATTGACGGGAGATAACAAAACTATAATTTACACAACCATGGGATTAACAAATGCAATTACGAGGGATTTACTGGCCTATGCTAGGGGGAGAAGGCTGTGGGTAACTTTTGTTTAGTTAACATGACTCGAAATTGTTTCACTCTCCACCTGTGCTTCCACCGACCAAGCATTTTCCATCTCTAGTGTTTGTTTAGGCTGATAAACCGCCAAGTCGAACCAGAAAGTCGTACCCGCGTTAACTTCGCTAACTAAATTAATTTTAGTGTGGTGCTTGTCAATAATGTTTCTGACAATCGAAAGACCTAATCCGGTTCCTTCTAAAGTGTGAACTCGGTTTTCTACCCGGAAAAAGCGATCGAAAATTGCTTGTTGGTCTTCGGGATCTATGCCAATCCCAGTATCAGAAATTTCGATCCGCACCACGGGAAAATGGTTGTAATTCGGTGACAAGTTGTGGTTCCCGGATGCGCCCTCTTCGCGGGCGGGCGCTTGCGATTCTAGCAAATACGCTCGAATTGCTACCTTGCCGCCAGACTCGGTAAATTTTAAGGCGTTTCCGACTAAATTTGCAAATACTTGCAGCAGCAAATCGTAATGACCTAACGCAGGTGGCAAACACGGGTCAACTTCTTGCTCTAATTCGATGCCTTTATCTTTGGCATTTAACTGATAAGTCCGCAGGGTTTGTTCCACTGCTTGTGGCAGGTCAACTGCGTCTAATTGATAAATTCGGCAGGATTCTAGGCGCGACAAGTCTAGCACGTCGTTGACTAAACGGGTGAGGCGATCGGTTTCTCGATTGGCGATTTCTAGGAATTCCCGGCGCTCGCTTTCTTGCAAGTCTTCTCCGTATTCGTAGAGAGTTTCAATAAAAGATTTTATATTAAATAAAGGCGTTCTCAATTCGTGAGAAACATTGCTGATAAAATTGCTTTTTGCCTCATTTAGTTCGACTTCGCGAGTGATGTCTTGTACTGTCATCGCAATGCCTTTGAGACTTTCCCGGTACTGTCCGGAACCTTGATGTTTGGATGTTTGCTCGTAGAAAGTACACTCGATCGCCATCGGGCGTTGCGACTCGGTGCAGGTATTTTCCTCTTCACGCACGCAGCTTTTGCACAGGGGTTCGGCGCCCGGGGCTTTGTGAAGAATTACCGTGGTTAGCAGAATCCGAATTGTACGGTTGACAGGTTCGCTCAGAGTAATGCGAAATTCGCCTCCTTCGCGATCGCCCGCTGCTATTTCGTGCAGAGGTCTTGCTAGCTCCCGCTGCACTTCCGCGGGTAAAATGTTGACGACGTTGACTCCGAGGGCGTTTTTACCTTCCCAGCCAAAAATCCGCAGACCTGTTGGGTTGACCAAAATCACTTGCAAATTAGCATCCAGCAACAGCGCCCCGTCAGCAATAGTTGAAACCAAAGTTTCTAGCTTGGCTTTTTCGGCTGTCAACTCTTCTATATTTTGTTCTTCATAACTTTCTAGTTTCTGGGCCATTTCGTTAAAACTGCCGATCAACTCGCCCAATTCTCCCCCTAAAGGCAGGTCAACTCGCTGCTTAAAATTCCCGCCAGCGATATTTTTGACCCCTAAGACTAATTGTTTGATCGGGTGAGTAATTGTTAGGGCATTAAATACAGCGCCCAAAATTACCATCACCCAAATGGTGACAAATACTGCTAAAGTGACATCCCTTGTCAGATTTGAAGAGATAACTGCTGCGGGATTTGGGTTAATGCCGATCGCCAAAACACCTAAATATTTGTCCTCGTGAATTAGCGGCACAAATACGTCGGTAACTTCTCCGTCTGGTGTCAAGTGCTGCCGCACCAAAGGCAAAGAAGTCAAATTTCTCGCTTCAATATCGGCGATAAAATTATCAGGGAGTTTAATTTGGCGGCGCAGCGTCAGGGAAGTACGGACTTCGGATTCGGAGAAGGGTATCCCCAGGAAAATATCTCCTGCTTCGTCGGCGTACAGCATATAGCGGACGCTGGATGTGCTGCTGTAAAATTGGCGGGAAAAACGGGCAACTTCGGAGCGATCGTTTTTGGCAATCAGCGGCGCCACATTTGCCGCCAACAGCAGGCCGAGGTCGCGACCGTAGCGAGTATCGTTAAGTCGAGCGTCTAGCTGGATAGTATTCACGGCCCAGAATGTCAGGCCACTCATAATTAACGACACTACGAGGGTAGCACCGGCCATCAGGCGGGTCTGGAGGGTAAAATCAGACCACCAGCGGGCAATAATTTCTCCGATTTTGTTTAGTATGGCCAGCATTTCACCAGTTCAATATTAAAAGCAAGATTAAGTAGAAGTCATTCGTCATTCGTCAATGGTCGTTTTAGCCCCCCCGAGCGACTTGTCCCCCCGTAGCCGAAGTCGGTCGTTGGGTGGTCATTGGTGATTGGTAATTAGTCATTAGTCATCAGGAAGAAGGAAAGAAGAAGATATACACAGAATTTTTTTTAGCGATCCGTATTGTACGTTTAATTAGGTAGATTTGCTTAATAGAGTTTTTGGTCGATCGAATTTTGTGCTGCGACTTCTGGGTTACCGCCACCGCAGATGTGCCAAACTTCATTGTTACACTTCTAATTTCAGATTGCTTGGCTTGCCAGTGGCGGGCGATGTCGAAATTCCTAATTTTTTTCTGCCAAAGCCCGACGGCCGATATCGCGGCGGGAGTATACCCCTTCAAATTGGATGCAATCAACTGCTGCATAAGCTTTGGAAATAGCTTGTTCCAAAGTTTCACCCGTAGCTGTGACGCCCAAAACGCGGCCGCCGTCAGTAACCAATTGCTGCTGCTTCAACTGAGTGCCGGCGTGAAACACGTCTGCACCTTTGGCTTCGGCTTCCTCGATACCTGTAATAACTTTGCCTTTTTGGTAATTTCCCGGATAGCCCCCAGAAGCCAAAACTACGCAAACAGAAGCCCCCGACTTCCAACGAATATTAGAATATTCACCGAGACGCTGCTGACAGCAAGCGAACACCAAATCTTCTAAGGGAGTTTCCAAGAGGGACAAAACGGCTTGAGTTTCGGGATCTCCGAAACGACAGTTAAATTCTAATACTGTGGGTTCTCCTTCGCTGTTAATCATTAAACCTGCGTAGAGGACGCCCCGGTAGTCGATGTTGCGTTTTTGCAGCGCTGCGAGGGTAGGTTCGAGAATTTCTGCTTGAATCCTCTCCATGAGTTCTGGGGTAACAATTGGCGCCGGGGCGTAGGCTCCCATACCGCCTGTGTTTGCTCCCTTGTCGCCTTCGCCGATGGCTTTGTGGTCTTGGGCCGGCAGCAGGGGTTCTACGGTAATGCCATCCGTGAGGGCGAGAATCGAGACTTCTTGACCAGTTACAAATTCTTCGACTACGACTCGGATGTTGTCGGTGCCGAACTCCCCTCGGAAAATGGTGTTGATGGCGCTGTGAGCCATTTTGACGGTGGTGGCAACGGTGACTCCTTTGCCTGATGCGAGTCCGTCTGCTTTGATAACTATGGGCGCTCCTTGTTCCACAACGTATGCTTTAGCTGCTTCTGCGCCTGTAAATACGGCAGCTTTGGGTGTTGGGATGCCTGAAGAGAGCATCAATTCTTTGGCCCAAGATTTGCTGGATTCTATTTGGGCGCCGGCTTTGTTGGGGCCGAAAATCATCAGTTTTCGCTGTTGGAAGTAGTCAACGATGCCTAGCGATAGCGGCAATTCTGGGCCGACAATCACTAATCCGATGTTGTTGACCATCACAAAGCGTTCGATACCTTGGAAGTCGTCGATGTTGAGCGACAGATTTTGACAGCCTTTTGTGCTAGCTGTGCCGCCGTTACCCGGTACGCAGAATACTTGTTTAACCCGCGTAGATTCTAGCAATTTTTTGGCGATCGCGTGTTCGCGACCTCCGTTCCCCACAACCAAAACTTTCACAGCATCCTCACCTATAACTTTTGTTCTCTGAATGGCTGATTTTCCGTCTTTGCACCTGTCTGCTTGTTGCAGTGCCCTCAATTATGCCATGCTTGGCGCGACGGAATTGCTAGATGTGGCACTTTTCTCGATGAGTCAGGCTCGATCGCTTTTTCCCAACGCCTCGGAGCGTGCAATAATTAAAGACTTTCGCCGCCAATTTTTTCGAGGTTCGGTCTCGATTTAATCCTGCAATTAAAACTATTTTTTCGCTGTTGACTGGGCAATTAATGTCATTAATTGTGGTACAAATAGCGGTAAAATAGGTTGGTTGACTTTGCGGATTTTTACTCATATGAAATCAAATCAAACCGCTGCAAGTTCCTCTGCCAAATTTAAGCGGGTGGGCGTGGTTGGCGGCGGCCAGCTAGCAGGGATGATGGGGGATGCTGCTAGGGCGCTGGGTATTGAATTGGTGGTGCAAACTCCTCATGCTACTGACCCGGCTGTTTCTGTTGCTGCGGGTGCTGTTTTGGCTGCTGTTGATGATGTTTTGGCTACGGCTCATTTGGCAGATGGCTGCGATGTTGTTACTTTTGAAAATGAGTTTGTGGATTTGGATGGTTTGCGTATTCTCGAACAGCAAGGTGTGTTATTTTTGCCGAGCTTGTCGTCCCTTTCTCCTTTGTTAGATAAGTACGTGCAGCGCTGTTATTTACAAGATTTGGATTTGCCAACTCCCAGGTTTTGGGCGCCGGAGGATCTGGCCCAATTGCACTTAGATTCGTTACCCGAATCCCCTGGAAGGCAAATTAGATCGCAGGGTGTGGGGGATGCACCCTGCTCGGGAGAAGTGGCGATCGACAATCCGGCAATTTCTGTTTCCGACAGCAGACACATAGAACAAAACTCGGATTCTGGGCCGAGAGATTTTCCCTTTGTCGTCAAAGTTCGCCGCCACGGTTACGACGGCCAAGGTACTTTTATTGTTAAGGATCGCGAGAGTTTGGAGTCAATTAGCGCTACACTTAAAGGCCAGTCTTTGCTAGTGGAAGAGTTTGTGCCGTTCGATCGCGAGTTGGCTGTGATTGCGGCGCGATCGGCAACTGGGGAAATAGCGATTTACCCGATCGTCGAAACTCAGCAGCAAAATCAGGTTTGTCGCCTAGCGATTGCCCCTGCGGATGTTAGTTTAGATGTCAAAAGTGAAGCTGAGGCGATCGCCCGCACTCTGCTCAACAGCTTGGAAGCTGTCGGCGTATTCGGCATTGAATTATTTTTAACCGCCGACAATAAGCTGTTAGTCAATGAAATTGCCCCCCGCACCCACAACTCGGGACATTTCACTATCGATGCTTGCGAAACTTCACAATTTGAACAGCATTTGCGCGCGGTTTGTCAACGGCCTTTAGGCAATTGCGATCTCAAATGTGCAGGTGCTGTGATGGTAAATTTGCTGGGTTACGAGTCGGCGGAGTCCGATTATTTAGAAAAACGAAAACAACTGGCACAAATCAGTGGTGCTTTTGTACATTGGTATGGTAAGAAAGTATCCCGTCCGGGCCGGAAACTGGGTCACGTTACTGTCCTGTTCGACGGGGACTTGGGGGAGAATGAAGGAAAGTCGGCTAGTGCGATCGCTCAAACCGTAGAATCCATCTGGTATTCAACTTAAATTGCTCGGAGCTTGCCAAAATCTGGTTAGTTGGTATATATTAAATAAAGGTTCTACTGCGACGTTGGTGACTGCCAATAATGTTTTTTTGATCTATAACTCTTAACTCTCGGGAATCAAGATGTTTGGACAGCAGTAAACTGGGCTTGTACCCAGAAACTTTAAGTCCGAGCCAACGGTGCCCACCTGGTAAAATACCAGGTCAAAAGCTGAGGTAAGACGGCGTTGCGGGGAGCCATTAAAATATTGATTGAGATAGGCGCTATGAAATATGGCTAGCCTATTTTTTTTATTGGGCATTGGGCATTGGGCATTGGGCATTGGGAATTGCGAATTGCGAATTGCGAATTGCGAATGGGTTACTGATTATGAGTTTCGATCGCAAATAACAAATAAATACTGACTACTCAATGCTAACTGCTGACTAATGACTAATGACCAATGACTACTGACTACTGACTACTGACTTCTTCTCAACCTTCCCGTACCATCCAGACAAGCATCGACAAAATTGTCTCGACAGGAGGAAACGGATAATCACTGACATCAATAGTAACAACTTGCCCTTCGAGTTTCATAAATCTCCAAGCAGTGCCGGTAGTTACTGAACCGTAAATAATCGGAATTGGGTTATTGTTAATTTCATTAAATCTTTGAGCCGCCACCATTTCAGCGATGCACTGCCCCAAACCGCTGTTAATATTATCTCGTTTCGCTTCTACTAACACAATGGCTGGTGCTTCTATTTCAAATTGTTCAGGAGAGCGGCTGATTAAAAAATCGCAAACTCCGTTTAATCCCGCTGCGGTATCGACTGTGAAATCAGTGCCAGAAAATACGCTAATTTGACGGTTCAGCAACCGTTTGACTTCCAAAAGTGCGGGAGCGATAATTAGTTCTGATTTAGCTTTTTCGGTTCCTACGGCGATCGCCCAAGGCACTGTATCTGCCAACAAACCTGCTAAAATGGCACTAGGGGCGATCGGTTCGAGTTCCGGCAAAAAGCGCCCGCCTTCAACTGCGGTCAATCCGAAGCTTTGCTTGACCTTTCGCAGTGTAAAATCGCTGTATGCCATGATTTTTCAATTTAACCAGAAATGTGCGCATTGCGCACCCTACCTTTGTTGAACTATTCATAAAATCATATCAATAAAATCGGTAATTTTCAATGTCCTACAGCGAATTCACACTCAAAAAAGCTAAACGAGATTTTGGCTTAACAACAGTAGAAGCAGGCCGATTTTTGCCACCAACCGAACCCATCGAGCCTAGTGTATATTTGACTGAATCGCTAATTGAAGGATTGCCGCTCGCTACAGCGACGGGTTCAGAAAAAGCGCGCTCGGAACTGATTATTAGTCCTATTTTAGTCGAAGTCCGCAAGATTTTACAGCGGCAAGTGAGTCTATTTTCGGGAGAAGATTTTACCGTAGAGCCGGAATTGGGATTGAGCGGAGTTTGCGATTTTTTAATCAGTCGCTCTCCCGAACAAATATTAATCGAAGCACCAGCAATTGTAATTGTTGAAGCGAAAAAAGCCGATTTAAAAGTAGGATTGGGACAGTGCGCGGCCGAAATGGTGGCGGCTCAAAAGTTTAATGAAATCAACAATATTGCGATCGGCACAATCTACGGAAGTGTCAGCAGCGGTACTGTTTGGAGATTTTTGAAGTTGGAGGCAAAAACTCTGACAATTGACCTCAATGACTATCATGTGCCGCCTGTGGAACCGTTGCTGGGGATGTTGGTTTGGATGGTTCGCGATGGTTAGGGCGATCGGCTTTAAGAAATCAGGACACGGCAGTGCCGTTTCCCTACAATATTATTTTCGGTAGGGAAACGGCGCTGCCGTGTCCTCTATATCATTTTTGCGATTAATTTGTTGTACAAATCAGGATCTTTAGACTGTAGCGGTTGAAGCATCGCATCAAATCTGCTTCTTCTGCCTCCATATAAGCATCGATTTCAGTACGATTGGCTCAGATGCACCTTCCTACTGCCGTGATGCTGCTTGTTTTATGATGAATCGCATAAAGCGATCCATCATAGCGTCACTCGCAAACTTGCGAAATGTAACGAAGAACTTAGCTCCACTTCCTGCTGCATATCGTGCTTTCGGTTTCTCTGCTTTGAGGGCTTTTGATATTGTATTTGCAATCACTTCGGGTTCAGAAGCAACCTTCTCATCATTGCTGAGCGCTAATAATTTTGCTCCAGTTTGAGCCGCCTTTGCATAGGCAGTATGACCGGATATCCGTATCAATTTTTCGATCGCAATCGAACCCCATTCCGTTCTAATTGGTCCCGGTTCAACAATGATTACGTCAATCCCAAAAGGTTCAAGTTCAAGTCTAAGACAATCACTGAGTCCTTCCACAGCAAACTTGCTGGCGTGATACCAACTTCCAAGCGGTTCGTAGATTTTGCCGCCCACAGATGTAATATTGACAATTTTTCCAAACGACTGTTCGCGCATCTGTGGGAGCACTAACTGTGTCAGCCTTCCCAGTCCAAAAACATTGATTTCAAATTGATTTCTTGCCTCTTCCATCGGAATATCTTCTAGAGCACCGTAAGAACCGTATCCAGCATTGTTGATTAAGATGTCGAGTCTGCCACATTCACGAATGATACGATCGACTCCCGATTTCATCGATCCGTCTTGAGTGACATCCAATTCAATAATTTTTGCACCTCTGGCTTCTAGGTGTTTCAATTTATCGATGCTTCGTGCAGATGCGTATACGCAGTAGCCATCCTCAAGTAGTTTCTCAGTCGTCGCCTTACCGATTCCACTTGAAGTACCTGTAATTAGAACTGTTTTCATCATTTTCACGCTCCCTATGCCCCGATCGTAACCGATCGCCCATCCCGCAAATCCAGCACGCAAATCCAGCTTGCAGAAAGTACCACAAACGTGATACCGTTATAGCTTGTGTCCAAATAACACCAGTCCATGCCCAAACTCAAAACTCGCAAAGCAGCCGCAAAGCGCTTTAGAGCGACCGGCACAGGTAAAATTGTGCGTCGCAAAGCTTACAAAAGCCACTTGCTCTCTCACAAAAGTTCAGCTCGCAAAAGTCGCTTGTCTAAATTGGTCGTCATTGACGAAACCAACGACGGTAACGTGCGGTTAATGCTTCCATACTTGTAAAGTTTAACGGTAATCAACGATGACACGGGTAAAACGCGGTAATGTCGCCAGAGCGCGCCGCAAAAAAATTCTCAAATTAGCCAAGGGATTCCGAGGCGCACAGTCCAAACAGTTCCGCACAGCTAACCAACGGGTGATGCAGGCTCTGCGTAACGGTTATCGCGATCGCAAAAAACGCAAACGCGATTTCCGCCGCCTGTGGATTGCTCGGATCAATGCTGCATCGCGCCAACACGGCACGAGCTACAGCAGATTGATCGGCAACATGAAGAAGGCAAATATCGAAATCAACCGCAAAATGCTGGCACAAATGGCAATCATTGACCCGGCAACCTTCGGTAAAGTCGTGGAAATGGCCAATCGAGCCTCCGTGTGAAAGCTCGATCGGGCTTGATAATGAAGAAAGCAGAGGTAAGAAAGATTTAACTATCTGCCAGAGAAGGAAAACTCCCGATCAATTTAGGAGATTTAGACCAAGTTTCCTTCTTTGTTCTTACTTCTGGATTCTTGTTTTTTTGGAAATAGCGATATAATTAGTCGATCGCCATTTTCGTGCTTTTTATACCGTTGCATAGGCAAATCTCAAGGATTGCTAGTGCATTAAAATAAATAAAACCTTCCACAGACCACCTAATTTAAAAAAAACATGGATACTAAATTGCTGGTTATTTACATATCAGTCCTGCTGACTATACTAGGCAGCACTTCCTGGTTTATTGTGCGCCAGATTCTCAAAACTCGCAAGATCGAAATGTCTCTGGAACGCTTAGAAAATAAACTGACTACAGAAAAAGGAACTGTAGAGGAATACTACGAATTGGGAAGTATCTACGTAGACAAGAAACTTTACTCCCAGGCGATCGTACTATTTCAAAAAGCCCTGAAAAGCAAAGAGTTAGAAGGCGAAGAAGATCTAGCTGTTCTTTACAACGCCCTGGGTTTTGCGCACTTCGGCCAAGAACAGTACGACATCGCGATCCGCCAGTACAAAGAAGCCTTAAAGTTGCAGCCACAATACGTTACATCTCTCAACAACCTGGGTCATGCCTACGAGCGCAAGAAATTAACAGCTCAAGCCTTGGAAATATACGAACAAGCTCTCACCTACGATCCTGAGAATGCCACGGCTAAAGGGCGAGTAGAGTCTCTCAGGAAGCGTTTGGTAATTTATAATTGAGCGCCGATGTTACGAGAAATACAGCAGATCCCGCAAACCTGGTTTCATTGAGAAACCGGGTTTTTTCTTCTGATGGTCAAAGATACTAAACTATCGAACACCTTAATGCGTTAGTTTTTAAGAACAGGAATTCGGCTAGATATCGATCGCACGCTGTGCTAACAGTTTAAACTACTGTCAAGATAAAAGTAGTACGTGCAGCGCCGGTTCCTACTAAACAATTGAAGGAGGAGAACGTAGTGACATCAATTCTCGTTGTCGAAGATTCGTGGCTGACTCGCAGGGTAATCTGCAAAATCCTGCGAGCAGAAGGATACGAGACTTGGGAAGCATCGAGCGGCCCGGAAGCTCTGGAACTGCTGGCCACTAAAACCCCAAACTGTATGCTCTTAGATTTGCTGATGCCAGAAATGGAAGGTCGGGAAGTCCTGCAAGCCATGCGCGATAGAGAATATAAAATTCCAGTCATCGTCATAACCGCAGACATTCAATCCACCACCAAATCAGAGTGCATGGAACTTGGAGCCCTGGCAGTCATTCACAAAATGCCCAACTCAGACGAACTGATCGGGTGGATCAAAAAAGCTCTCAGTGCCAGCGAGGAGAGCGCCCCATGAAATTAAGTGCTCGACAGCTCGATGCTTTGCAGGAACTCGTCAACATCGGGATCGGTCAAGCAGCAGGGATTTTGAACGACATGATCGAATCTCCCATTCGCTTGCAAATCCCCTACCTCCAAATCCTGTCTCCAGCGGACGTGCAAGCAGAATTAGAGCAGCACCTCAACGGCGAACAAATCGCCGCCGTCCAGCTCAAATTTACTGGTTCCTTTGGCGGTATTGCCCAGCTAGTCTTTCCTACCAACAGCGCGGCCATGCTGGTGACGATGCTGACAGGGGAAGAAGTCGGAACTCACGACCTAGATTCAGTGAAAATTGGTACCCTGAGTGAAGTGGGAAATATTGTAATCAATGGGGTCATGGGTGCCATCAGCAACGTACTTCAGCAGCGGCTGAACTACTCAATTCCCAATTATACCGAAGGGACGATCGCCACTTTACTGACATCTGGCGGTTTGTCTGCTGATACAGTTGTGTTATTAGCCCAGACCCGCTTCATTATTGAAAAGCTTCACATTCAAGGAGATATCATCCTCATTTTCAATGTCAGTTCCTTTGACGCCTTGTTGACTGCGATCAATCAACTTGCCGGGGGTCTATGATCGAGGAGAGCAAAACTATTGAGGAAAAGTTTGGAGTTCTAGACAGCGTACCAGTGGGCGCGTGCCTGTTGCGAGATGATTTTGTGGTGCTGTTTTGGAATACCTGTCTCGAAGACTGGACGAAAATTGGGCGCGAGCAAATGTTGGGAACCAAGATCACAACTCATTTTCCTCACCTGAGCCAGCTCAAGTACGCAAATCGCTTCCAGCAAATCTTTGCAGGAGGCCCGCCAACAATTTTTTCTTCTCAAATTCACAAGCACTTGATTCCGGCAACTTGGCAAGACGGTCAGCAGCGCATCCAGCAAACTACGGTGACGGCTGTGCCTGCACTTTCACCGGGCCCTGCTGCATGGGAAATTGTTGGCTTGATTCGATCGACTTTAGAGTTGGAACCAGAAGCTATGGTGCGACAAGCAGAAGGTTTTGATGCCGAGCAACCCGCAAACTTTCGGAGTTCATCGCCTTACGGCTTTGTGGGAGCAAACTTCCAATCTTTTTACGCGCTGTTGGTGATCCAAGACGTAACCGACCTCACTCACCGCATCCAAGCTTACCGCACGATGCGCGATCAGGCCTTGGAAGAAGTGAAAGTGCGCCAGCGGGTGGAGGAAGAATTGCGCGAGAGCCAGCATTTCATCCAGCAGATTGCTGACGCAGCCCCTTATTTGCTTTACATTTACGACTTCACACAAGGGCGCAACGTCTACGTCAACGGTCAAGCTTCTAAATTGCTGGGCTACACTCCGGAAGAAATTTTACAGATGCAAACTGCTTTGTACTCGAGTTTGGTCTACCCAGAAGATTTAGAAAGAGTGTCGGCGCACCTGCAAAAATTTACCTCGGCCCTAGACGGACATATCTTGGAGTTGGATTATCGGCTCAAACACCGATCGGACGAATGGCGCTGGTTTCGCTGTCGCGATCAAGTGTTCGCCCGCACAGCCTCCGGAGAGCCAAAACAAATTTTTGGCACCGCTCAAGATATTACCGAGTACAAGCGCGCAGAAGAGGCGCTGCGGCAGCAAAACGAACGGGAACTGCTGATGGCGACAATTACTCAGCACATTCGCCAATCTCTGGATTTGGGCGAAGTGCTCAGCACGACTGTCAACGAAGTACGCCAGTTTCTTCAAGCCGATCGAGTGATGATTGTCCGCTTCAACCCCTGTACGGGGAGTCTCTGCGCCGCACCCGCCACGGGGGCGGTGACAGTGGAATCTGTAGCACTCAATTGTCGGCCGATGCTGGGAGAAACCCTGGAAAATTTCTGTTGTGACGATTTCTATATCGAAGCGTACCAACATCGGGCGATCCGACCGATCGCCGATGTCTCAGCAGCCGATTTACCGCAAGATCAAATTGACTTGCTGGCAGAATTTGAGGTGAGAGCTTACTTGGTAGTACCGCTAGTGCAAGGGGAGGACTTGTGGGGGTTGCTGATGGCGCACCAGTGCAGTCCCCGCCAGTGGATGCAGTTGGAAGTCGAGTTGCTGTCGAATCTGGCGGCCCAGTTGGCGATCGCCATCAAGCAAGCAGAACTCTACCAGCAGTTACAAGCAGCCAACCTCAAGTTAGAACGCTTGGCAACTTTAGACGAACTCACGCAGCTAGCAAACCGCCGCCGCTTCGATCAGTATTTAGAAATGGAGTGGCGCAGACAAGCCCGGGAACAAACGCCTCTATCCCTGATTCTGTGCGATATTGATTCTTTTAAAAGTTATAACGATACCTACGGCCACCCAGGGGGAGACGAATGTTTGCGGCAAGTCGCCGGGGCGATCGGCAATGCAATCAATCGCCCCGCTGATTTAGTAGCTCGCTACGGAGGCGAAGAATTTGCCGTGATTTTGCCGAATACCGCGATTCAAGGCGCCGTACTCGTAGCCGAACACATACAACTCAAAATCTCCGCTTTGCAGCTTCCTCACGGTGGTTCTCAGGTGAGCCAGTACGTCACTGTCAGTCTGGGCGTAGCGAGTGTAGTTCCTGCATCTGAATCCCCACCCTCGATTCTGATTGCCGCAGCCGATCGAGCGCTGTACGTCGCCAAAGATGCAGGGCGCGATCGTATCCAAGTTTACCAGGCAGACCCTACCACAACCAAGACCAACGGCATAGCTCCTCCCCTGCGCCCGGTTGACTTGTACCGGCCCAATACTAATTTCCCCTCACCCACAAGCGCTTGACCGAAAAACGAGACGCAAGCCCCTGGCTTCAGACACGAGTCCAAGTCGGCAGCGGTTTCAACCGTTTTCTTGATTATTTACATATTAAGGCAGAGTATTATAAAACTTCATTAAGTTTGTAAGCAGTAGTAAGCAACGGTAGTATCAT
>NZ_JAUBOJ010000060.1:0-24366 GCF_036700185.1 Microcoleus sp. BM001215392
GACTGTCGGAATAGATGATAATGTAATAAATCCCAGTCCTCTTTCAGAGGACTTTCGCTATGAGACAGGGGTTGAAAACCCCTGTCGGACTGTCGGAATATCGGAGAATCCAATTTACAAAATTTCAACTAATCTACAACCAATGATTAACCCGATAAAAATTGCCAGTTATCCATTTCCCTTACGTGTAATAATTTTCCTATTAATCTTAGCAGCAATCTGGCTACCGCTAGCCGCACCAATTTATCTCTTAGTTAAAGATAGCAACCTAGCAACCATTCTGACAATGGGATTGCTGTTTACCGAGTTTTTGTTTCTACTTCCGCGCTGGGGAAAACAGGTTTACGGACAAACGCAATTGCTCAAAAGTTACGGTTTAGTGAATACGCGACAAAACGGTTTTGAGTTTTTGACGGGATTGGCGATCGGCATTTCGATTACTTTCACCCTGTTTTTGGTGCAAGGGCTGCTCGGCTTTGTCGCATGGCAAAATTCTCATAATTTGCCGAAAATCATCGCAGAAGGGCTATTAAGCGCCTTGGCAGTCGGTTTTTTCGAGGAGTTGATATTCCGGGGTTGGTTGTTCGATGAGTTGCAGCGGGATTACAGTTATCCGATGTCTGTGCGGGCGAACAGTCTGGTATTTGCCCTATCTCATTTTATCAAATCCGTGGAGGGAATGCTGCGGACTTGGCCTCAGTTTCCGGGGCTGTTGTTGCTGGGTTCGATACTGGTATTGGCAAAGCGAAGCCGTCAAAATCGATTGGGTTTGTCGATCGGGCTTCATGCAGGTTTAGTCTGGGGATACTATATAATTAACGTCGGAGAGTTAGTGCGATATTCTGGCTCTGTCCCGGATTGGGTGACTGGAATTAACGGCAATCCGTTGGCTGGTGCGATCGGGCTATTGTTTTTGAGCGTGTTGGCTGTGGGAATGCGAAAATCAGTCAGTAGTCAGTAGTCAGTAGTCAGTAGTCATCAGTCCTGCCGTCATCAGTCATTAGTCATTAGGGAAAATTCCCAATTCCCCATTCCCAATTCCCCATTCCCAATTCCCCATTCCCAATTCCCAATTACCTATGAAACTCACAATCTTTGCCGCAGCCATACTGCTAATTAGTGCCTGTTTTTCATCTCCTGTAAAAGCACAAAAAACCGCACAAGTCAAGCAAAATAATTCTTTAGTTCAAGTCCAGCCAACCCGCGAACAAATCCTCAATGCTTGCGTGCAGAATCAGGCGGAAACTCTGCCAAATCCTTTCACCGATGTGCCATCAAATCACTGGGCTTACAAAGCTGTTTTAACGATGTATTATTGCGGCGCTTACCGAGAAGCAACTGCGCCTGCTTTAATTCAACAATTGCTGGAATCAACACAAACAAATTGACTGTCCCGCATTTCATCTGCGTTAATCCGCGTTCATCTGCGGTTTAAAAAAAACAAAAACCGCAGATGTCAGGCAGATAAACACAGATAAACGCAGATAATTTCAAGATTATTTGGGAATGAGTGCAAGAGGTTTATTCTCAAAACTGAGCCCGAACTGTAAACGAATAATCGCCCCCTGGTTCAAGCTGATAATCCCATTTCTCCAGAAAACGGTGCAGCGGTTCCTGAATCAATGCCCTACCCTGAGAGGGTTCAAGAATTAGTGTTTTTTCTTCCCTAAAACGCCATTGAAAGTGCCACTCAAAACTGCCGGCAGTCACTTCACCTTCAATCGTGCCTTTTAGCCAAGATTGACCCGTAACTCGGACATGGGCTGTAGTTTCAGGCAAACGTCTCGAACTCACCTTTTTGTTTCCGCGTTTGTTTCTATAATGGTACGATTGTTGTAAAGACTCATGCTTTTTTCTATTCCTTGCTGTAGGCTTAGCTCGATCGCCTCTACAACCAATTTCAGCATCTTCTCTACTAACTGACTTTCCTCTGAGGAAAATTTTCCTAACACGAAGGAAATCGTATCTTTATCATTTTTAGCAGGATCGCTTTGAGGTTTACCAATCCCTATCCGCAACCGGGGAAATTTGTCTGTCCCCAAATGAGAAATTGTGGATTTCATGCCGTTGTGCCCGCCCGCTGAACCGGCTAGCCGCATTCTCATTTTGCCGATCGGCAAATCCATATCATCGTATACTACTAACACAGCAGGCGCAGGTATTTTGTACCAATCCGCCGCCGCCCGAATCGATTGGCCCGACAGATTCATGTACGTCAGCGGTTTGAGCAACCGGATTTTCTGTCCGCGCGGCCGATTTCCCTCGCCGAAGATGCCTTGAAATTTGCGGTTTTCTGCCCAAGAAATCTGCCAAGCTTGAGCCAAAGCATCCACTGCATTAAAGCCGATATTGTGTCGCGTGCGATCGTACTTTGGTTCTGGATTCCCCAAACCCACAATTAGCTGGGGAATCACCAACTCTGCTGGAGTTTCCGACTTTTGAGTGTTGTTCATTTAACTATCTGCGGTATCTTCCGAAGCCGCCGCGAGTTTTTCCGGTTCCGGCTTTTTGTTTGCGACTGCTTCTTCTAACTGCTTAGTTTCCCGCGTAAACTCCGACTCAAAATCCCGCGAAGCATCCTGAAAACTCCGCAGTGCTTTCCCGAAACTGCGACCAATTTCTGGTAACTTTTTTGGGCCGAATACCAACAGCGCGATCGTGAAAATTACTGCCATTTCCGGCAAACCAATGCCAAAAATATTCATTTTGTTTCTCCTGCAATTTGTTTAATTAGTTAGCATTTAATAACTAGCCTGTAACGGGAAAGGGCAAGGAAAAATGGGAAAACTTAGCTTTTACCCTTTCTCCTCTACCCTCAGCTTTTAGTGTTAGCCTTACTTTTCGGTGCTCAAATTTTAGCGGCCGAGACTCGACCAATCAACATCAACATTCTCTAGAATCAGAGAAGAGTTGTAGATTTGCAAAATAATCAACAAGAACACGAAAAACAGTCCAATGAAAACGCTCATCAATAGTGTGGTTCCCCAACCGGGGGCTACCTTGCCGTATTCTGAGTTAAGGGGTTTGAGTCGGTCTCCCAACCAAGTCCGTTGTGCCATAAGTCACCTGCAATGAATCTCTACACAAAAGTTTGACATATTTCTAGCCCTAATTGCGATCGCAATTTCTCAGATCCCCGACTCGGACACTCTCCCCCTCTCCCTCTCCCACTCCGAGGCTGCCATACCGTACCGCAGCTCAAATTACTAGACTTTTAGACGAATTGTTATTTTTTGTAATATTATAGAGGGGATAACTCATAATCGCTCCTCAATATGGAACCAGCAGCAGTTCTCGGCATTTCTCTCGGTATGTGTCTGGTGGCAATCACCGGTTTCTCGATCTACACGGCTTTCGGCCCTCCTGCTAAGGAATTGAGAGATCCTTTTGAAGAACACGAAGATTAAAGAAGAAGGAAGTTCGGCAACGGATTTTTTAACGTATGTAACGGATGGAAGGCAGTTCGGCAACGGATTCTGTAACGGATGGAATAGGGAAGAAGGGAATTTTTTATTGTTTTCCTCTTCTTCCAATTCTCTGCCTCGTGGATCTTCTTTTACCACGATGCGATCGAACTTCTGCGTGGCGCGATCGACCGCAAGCCTCCCAGTCAATGCTATATTTTTCAGAAATACAGTAAATCTATATTTGAGCAATCTATCTTCCAGTTAAAGTAAAAATTATCAAATTTCAGGCAAAAGCATCATGGGCAATAGCTTTGGGCATTTATTTCGGATATCGACGTTTGGGGAATCTCACGGCGGGGGTGTGGGAGTAGTAATTGATGGTTGTCCGCCCCTAGTGTCGATCGATGCTTCGTTCATTCAAGCGGAACTCGATCGCCGCCGCCCCGGCCAAAGCAAAATTACGACACCCCGCAAAGAAGCTGATACCTGCGAAATTCTTTCCGGGGTGTTTGAAGGCAAAACTCTGGGAACTCCGATCGCCATTTTAGTCCGCAATCAAGACACTCGTCCCCAAGATTACGGCGAAATGGCCACAACCTACCGCCCTTCCCACGCTGATGCTACCTACGATGCTAAGTACGGCATTCGCAACTGGCAAGGCGGAGGTCGATCGTCGGCGAGAGAAACAATTGGTAGAGTAGCAGCAGGGGCGATCGCCAAAAAAATTCTCTTCCAAGCCGCAGGCGTGGAAATAGTCGGCTACGTCAAACGTATCAAAGACTTAGAATGCGTCGCCGACCCAGACACTGTTACCTTAGAACAAGTAGAAAGCAATATCGTCCGGTGTCCAGATGCCGAATGTGCCGATCGGATGATTGAACTGATCGAAAAAGTGCGCGACAGCGGAGATTCGATCGGCGGTGTCGTCGAATGCGTCGCCCGCAACGTACCCAAAGGTCTGGGAATGCCCGTATTCGACAAACTCGAAGCTGACTTGGCAAAAGCGATCATGTCATTACCCGCTAGCAAAGGCTTTGAAATTGGTTCGGGCTTTGCCGGGACTCTACTTAAGGGCAGCGAACATAATGATGAATACTATACTGATGAACAAGGTGCAATTCGTACAGTAACGAATCGCTCAGGCGGAATTCAGGGTGGCATTGCTAACGGTGAAAATATCATTCTGCGGGCGGCTTTCAAGCCAACTGCGACAATTCGACAGCAGCAGCGTACAGTTACCCGAGAGGGCGAAGCAACGCTGCTAGCGGCAAAAGGACGGCACGATGCTTGCGTTTTGCCAAGAGCTGTGCCAATGGTGGAAGCAATGGTAGCTTTAGTTTTATGCGACCATCTGCTGCGCCATCACGGACAATGTGGAACCTTAAAGTCTGAATTTTAAAATGGAAATCAGCTTGTCCTCTGTAGTGGCAAATCCCGTTGATTGCCCTCAACCCTCCGAAGCAATAAAAGGTATAGATGATTTTGTAGTACAGTTCTGGGGCGTGCGGGGTAGTGTTCCGACACCAGGAGCGGAAACTGTTCGCTACGGTGGCAATACTTCTTGTTTGGAAATGCGAGTCGGTGGAAAACGCTTGATTTTTGACGGCGGAACAGGCTTGCGGATGCTGGGAGACCAGTTGCTGCAAGAAATGCCGGTGCAAGCTTATATGTTTTTTACTCACTATCACTGGGATCACATTCAAGGGTTCCCGATGTTCGCCCCAGCTTTCATCCGCGGCAATAGCTTTGATATTTATGGGGCAATTCCCCCGGATGGAGATTGCCTCAAACGGCACTTCGTCGAACGGGTTCTGCACTCGAATTCGCCGGTGCCGCTGATGGGTTTGCCGGCCGATCTGACTTTTCACGAGATCGATCACAACCAGACGATGATGCTCGATGATATTGAGATTAGGACGGGTTCTCTGAATCACCCGAATACTGCTATGGGATATCGGGTGACTTGGCAGGGACGTTCTGTTGTTTATTGTTCGGATACGGAACATTTTCCCGATCGAATCGATGAAAATGTTTACAATTTAGCCCTCGATGCTGACGTGCTGATTTACGACGCGATGTACACAGACGAGGAATATCACAACCCCAAGTCTCCGAAGGTGGGTTGGGGACACTCGACTTGGCAGGAAGCGGTGAGAATGGCTAAGGAAGCCCGAGTCAAACGGGTGGTGATTTTTCACCACGATCCGGCTCATACTGACGATTTTCTCGATCGCATCGCCGAAGATGTGCAAATCGCGTTCCCCAAGGCTGTTATGGCCCGCGAAGGTCTGATTTTGCCGATCGGCTTCTGAATTTTCGTCGGTACGGTCGATCGATCCTACTTTGGTCAAACCATCATTGAATGTGGAGCCGGTCTCGCCGCCTGCTCCACATCTTTTTTATTTGTAGCAAACACTCTGAGACCATGGTATAATTCTGGCCTAGTAACTTTTTAGGAATAATATTTAAGGTTTTTTTCATTGTTTGACAGGCTCTTATTTGAGAAGATCGAGCACGCATTAGCAGTTGGCGATGAGTCAGCCGAGTCGATCGCATCGAGTCTTTAGGTGCGATGATTGGCTTTGTGTAACAGTCACAGATTTAAATATGCTGGCGGTAAAAAATATCTAGTTTGGCAAGGTCTGAGACTTTGGCGAAGTGCGGCGACACAACTAACGTCGCCACTAAACCAAAGTAAAAAATTATGGCGACGTGTGATTATCTGCGATCGAGTAATGACGCATTTGCCCGATAGCTACCGCAAAACGCACAGTAAGAAGTAAAATAATTGGAGGATTGACTCCGGCTCCTAGGTAAAAGTTTTGAAGGTCAACAAACATGGCGAGGCTCCGCAAGAGATCCCTCTGGCACGAGGCGCCACAGGTGGCAGCAGACTTCCTGAATCCTTGTGACCTATTAATTCTTTGAGTAATTATTCAAGATAAAAGCTGAGGTTATAGTTACCATAAAACATAAGTACGATGCTTTTTTCCGATCGTGAATATTGGCAAATCTGAAAAGCCGGTCTGAGAGCTTTTCGCTACAATCTGAGAGATTTTTCAGCAGTCAATTTCACTCAAAATAAAGAGATCGTCGCTCTTTGGTTTGGGACTAGCTGCAAGCAAAGTGAAAGTTATGACTTGACTATCAAAATGGGAAATTTACGTTTTAGATCCTCAGCTAATCAATACAGATGGATTGCCTTAGGCAGTTTTGCTGTAATTATGGGTATTTCAGGGGCCCTTGCCTACCGCCTAGCTCCGCCACCCGGATTCATGGCTCAAGGCACTCTCACTTCTAACAATCCGCCAGTAAAATTTTCGAGCACGGGCACGACAATTCTCAAGCAGGGAGAGCAACTGACTCCAGATGTCCTGCTAGCAGATAATGTTGTCAAAGCAGTGGCAGATGCAGTTAAGCTGTCGCCTTCTCAAGTTCGACAAAATGCTAGCGTCCAGATTTCTAAGCCGGAACAACCGCTAGAGATTGCTGTTGGGTATCGCTCGCTCGATCGGCAGCAAGCAGTGCAAACGGCGGATATGTTGATGAAGGGCATGGTGGAAAAAAGCCGCCTGATTAACAGATATCGCTGGCAATCAGTCAATCAAACCCTCAACCAACGCTTGGCACAAGTCACTCAAGACCTGAAACAAGCTCAGCAAAAACTCGACCAATACGAAAGAGAGCGCGCTCGCCTGTTGCAGCAAATGAAGCTTCAGCAAGACGTTTACAACAAAACTCAGCTTGCGATGGCGGATACGCAAGCCTCGGAAAAAGAAATGGTGAGCAGTTTGGCTGCTGCTACAGCGCCGCAAATTGTGGCGACGCCTACGAGCGATCCGACTGTGCCTCTGATTTTGGGGGTTGGCCTGCTGTTAGCGATTTTGGTCAGCCGCGGTTTGATTCCTTCGGTGGCAGATTGGCAGAACAAAACAGCTTTTCAGCGAGAAGAGAGCGAAAGGCTCCAAAGTGCATTGTACCGACTGATCAAAGAAGGCAGCGGCGAAATCACTCTGGTGCGGTTTGCGATGGAGACGCGGCTGTCGCCGGATGTCGCCCAGCGTTTTTTGAACCAACAAGCAGAAGTCTTTAATGCCAATTGCGAAATTAAAGACGACGGCAGTATCTTGTATCACTTCCACATTTAAAGGACGCGCGCGAGGGCTCACGCCCCACAAAACACCAAAAGCCGATCGAGCAACAAGCTGCTCGATCGGCTTTTGGTGTTTTGGGCAATTAGCTAAAAAATATTTGATTTTTGTGTTCTACTCGCCTCTATGTATGTATAATTGAAAAAATCAGTAAATCTACGGTTGTTTTTTACCTGAGTTACGGCATCGAAGGCGAGTTCTCGTTAAATCTTTCTTAGGGAGTAAGTCACCTCAGTATAAATGCTGTAGTCTTAAAGGAGAAGTTGTTGGGGTACGTTACATAGTTTCACAGAAGAAACTCGCTCGGGCAATATCCTAGAACAAACTCCCAGCCTTCCAAGCTTGCGTTTTCACATTTAACTCTTACAATCACCTGTTGAGGCACAACTATGATATTTGGCATAATTGGTTCTTCTTTCGTAGTTTACTTTCTGCTAATGTCGATCGCCAATTACGGCGACACAGGAATGTAGACTATTGAAGGCACTCATGTACTCTCGACAAAAGGCAGCAGGCAAAAAAGCAGTTTCACAAAATCTGTAAAGTCTGAGCCTCGGACTTGTGTGTCGTCGTGCACGCGACAGGCAATAAATATACATGGATGAAGGAGTCGTTAAGTACCGCTGCGACTGGAAACAGGCAAAACCCATATCTGCTGAGGACATAGCGGATTTGATAGACTGGCGCGATCGGCTCCACTCGTGGGGACTAATTGGCGTCTACGAAAATGGTATTGGTTTCGGCAACATCAGCGTCAGGCTGGGCAATTCTTGCCAGTTTGTGATTTCCGGCACCCAAACTGCACACTTGCGGGGTATGGGGCCAGAATCGTACTGTACAGTAACTGAATTTAACTTAGAACAAAATTTCCTCGGCTGTCGGGGCCCCGTACCAGCTTCGTCGGAGTCGCTGACTCACGCGGTACTCTACCTTCACAGACAGGAGGTGGGGGGGATAATTCACGTCCACAATCCTCAACTGTGGCAGCAACTACTGTTTAAAATTCCTACTACTAGAAAAGAAATACCTTACGGCACTCCCCAGATGGCTTGGGAAATGTTGAGACTGTTTGAGGAAGAGAATTTAGCAGAGCGCAAAATTCTGGCGATGGCCGGTCACGAGGACGGAATTATCTGTTTTGGTAGCACCTTGGACGAAGCGGGAAAAGTGCTCTCGGCGGCGATCGGTTAGACACGAGATTTGTCACCACCCTACAGAAAAAGCTCAGAAACCAGGTTGGTTGACCAAGACGGACGAGAGTTTTCAGACCCAAGCGATAGGTAGCTAGAAACCAGGTTGATACAAGTTTTGCAACCACAGACAAGAAATTAACTCAACCGGGTCAGGTTTGTGGGGTCAGAAAGTCGGCAAAGATCAAACAGACTTTGACGCCGGATGTGAGGTAGAATATGGGGTGAACTTTAGCCGGCGTGTCGATCGCTCGCAGCTTGAGAAGTTCAAAAGTTTTAAATTGCCTCTTGCCTCTGGGCTAAGGCAAAGATATTTTAAAGAAACACAATTTATAGCAAAAGCTGAGAGTCATCGTGAATCAAACTAAACTTGTAAGCTCAAAAGAACTGCAATCAGAAGTATCTCGTCTCACCGAAGAGCTGCAAATGCGAGACCAATTGGTGCAGCAGTTGTCTCAAGAACTTTTTAGGCTGGTAAAGGGAAATTCGAGTTTTGTGCCGACACCAGAAGTCTCAGACCGCCACCAAGCTCAAATGCAGGCGATGCGGGAACAACTGCAATCTGTGGAAGAACAGGTAAGTTTTTATCAAGAACAAATCGCCGATCGGGATACGGAGGTTTACCAACTGCGTCAATCGGTGCAAGAATTGACCGATCGCTCTAGAATGCTCGAACAAGTGGTGCAGGAATTGCCAGGAGTTTACCGCCAGAAGTTCGCCGAACGGATCGAGCCGATTAAGGAAAAATTGGATCAACTGCAAAAGGAAAACCGCCAATTGCACACCGAGTTACAAAGCGTTACTTACCGTCTGGCGGTACGCAATCGCAAGGCGAAGGGGCTGGATCTGCCCAGCGTCGATCCAGAGGACGATCGCGGGATTCAAATGCCGAGCTTTGGTAATGTCTAAGGTTTTGATTGTAGCCGGTGGCGACAAAACCGCGGCCGATATTCTCAAGGTTTTGTCGGAGGCGATCGCCTCATCAGATCCTGTAACAAAAGTTGACATCTGTGGAGTTGCTGAACTCAATTCTGGCGAACTCGCCGATAGTGGGGCGATCGTTTGTCCTTTGACGCTGGATGTAGCGCCAAATCTGGTTTTTCCGGGTCAAGATGTGTTTAGATTTAGCGCCAATGTGTCGGCGGCGCGCGATCGAGTCGCCGAGGAATTGCTTTTTCCCGTCGGCGATGGCAATTTTTGGCTGCCTGTGGTGTTGACAGCCAGGGGGCCGCTGTATGCTGAGGCGATCGCTGGGGAATCGGACAAGTTGTCGGGCGAGTTGAGCTACTCTCAACCGCTGCATTTGTCTGATGTTTGGCGACAGCAGTTGTACGAGTTGGCTTTCGGGTTGCTGGATCTTTTAAAGGCGCCGCCGGCGACTTATTTGATGCAGTTCGGATTCGTTGGGGACAGGATTTGTTTCGATCGACTTTGGCCTTTTCCGGCTGCACCTGCGATCGCTTCTGTCGGCGTTCAAGTCCCAGATTTATTCGTCTGTCATTGGTATTGCTTGACAAATAAGCCTATTTACGATCTGCAAATTACTTCTTTATGTTCGAGCGTTCGGACTTTAGTCCTCTCATGACTAATGAATAAGGAATAAAGTCCGAACGCTCGAACCTAATTATGGGCAATTAACGGGAGATAGTATAATTTTTATTAAGCAACTAAAGCGGGAGTTTGTATTGAAATAACTTGCTCTAAACTGTCAAAAATTTCAAAGAGTTGGTCGAGTTGAGTAATTTCAAATATTAGCCTGACTGTAACTGAGAGGTTGCAAATAACCAGGCGGCATCCCCGGTGGCGGGCGGCGTTGAGTCCGCCGACTAAGGCACACAAGCCCGAACTGTCGATAAAATCTACGTCAGCCATGTCTATTACCCATAGTTTGTAGCGATCGGGCAAAATCTCGGCTAGCTGTTGCTGGAGGAGGCTTCCTGCTTGGGAGTCGAGGCAGTTGTGAGGTTGCAGGATGATATGTTGGTTGAAGTTGGAAAATTCCATAGCAGTTATCCTACGATTGTAAAGTATGAATAAGTGAATTCACTTGCTGAAACGTCTCAACCAGCATCAGCGGATTTTAGCTAAGGTTTGTAGGATGCACGATCGCCCTGACGTGGGAATCGCCCTGGCGATCGATTGAGTAGGATGACTCTCCGGCGGCGGGCCGAACCCAACCGCAACAATTCTCGATTTATCTATAATGCTCTGAAGGGTAGTTTTTTGTTGAGCGGGCGATCGCAAGTGTAGTGTGTTTTTCATCACAGCGAAAGATTGCACTATTGGCCGAATCGAGCCAATATATAAAAGTATTCAGCTTTGCAAAAGTTTACGAAGGCAGCATCCAATGTCTTTTGAGTTTTTATCGTTAGAGACTATTCAGCAATTTGCCCATGATTACGGTTATTGGGCAATATTTCTGGGAATTTTACTGGAAAATCTGGGAATTCCTCTCCCAGGTGAGACGATTACGATTGCTGGCGGGTTTTTGGCTGGTAGCGGGGAACTGAATTACTGGTACGTGCTTGGAAGCGCGATCGCCGGTGCGACTGTGGGCGGAAATTTTGGTTATGCGATCGGCAGATACGGCGGCTGGCCCCTACTGCTGAAGCTGGGAAAATTTTTCCGTTTTCGGGAAGAACAACTGTTTGACTTAAAAGAAAAGTTTAGCGAAAATGCAGCTAAAGCCGTATTTTTGGGTCGTTTCATCGCACTGCTGCGAATTTTTGCCAGCCCCCTAGCGGGTATTGCAGAAATGCCTTTCTGGAAATTTTCGCTGTTCAATGTTCTGGGTGCAGCAAGCTGGGCATCTGTCATGGTAAGTTTGTCATACTTTTTAGGACAGGTTGTGTCTTTGGAGAAGTTGGTAGCTTGGGCCGCTCAATTTGCTGTAGTTGCCTTACTTTTAACAGTTGCTTGGATTGCAATTCCTATTTGGTTGGAGTCGCGGAGTTTGGACAAGACTAAGTAAAATTAGTTACCGATTGCTGGTAATTGTTTAAAATCAATTAGTAGGGTGCGCAATGCGCACCTTTTCCCGAACACAATTAAATAATTATGTAGGGGCGGGTCTTACCGAGCATAATTGCCTCAAATCAACAATCTCATAAACCCGTCCCCGCGCCGCGGTAAATAGCCATCTACCTCTTTCAAAATACAAGGGGCGTGTTTTGAATAAGTCAACTTTTTTCCTTCGAGTCAGCTCGCTAAACCCGCCCCTAAATTTATAAATAGGTATAAATCATGGGATACACTACAATCTTTGACGGCACATTTCATTTAAACAAACGGTTATCAGACAGCGAAGCTATTTACTTATTAGAGTTTTCTCGAACCCGACGGATGAAGCGAAATCCGGCGATTTTGCAAAGTATTCCCGATCCAGCAAGAGCAGCAGTTAATTTGCCTGTGGGCGAAGAAGGCTGCTATTTTGTCAATCAAAAATGGGATGAAGATTCGGAAGTTTCTGTTGTTAATTACAACCGCCCGCCCAAGACTCAGCCGGGATTGTGGTGTCAGTGGATTCCGACTGCTGACGGCGGGGGGATTAAATGGAACGGTGTGGAGAAGTTTTATGATTATATCGAATGGTTGCAATATATTATCAACAATTTTATTCAACCTTGGGGTTATGTTTTGAGAGGCGAGGTGAATTGGCAAGGGGAAAGGGAAGAGGATGTGGGTATGATTTGGGTTGAGAATAATGTGATTATTTCGCCCGAGGGTGCAGAGGAATTGTTGAGATATGCGGTATCGCCAGTATCTGTGCCAAAGTTTGTTTGGGATTGTTTCAAGACAATGGAAGCGACGGGATTTTCGTTGAGTGATTGGAAGGAGGTAATTGATAAAGCTGTGGAGTTGGGACACGGGGAAGCAGCACTGTGGATTAAGCCTAATTTTGACAAGTATTTTGATGGTATGGAGCGCGGTTTTGAGTTTGAAGGAGAGGTAATTGAAAGCACAGATGATGAGTTCTGATCGGTAGTTTCGATTTGACTTACGCATGGCGGCTCATCACCTTTGTTTTTTACGAAATACTTCGTTGTCGGAAGCAGATTCGCCTAAAAACCCGGTTTCTTTAGTCCTAGTGCGTCCTGGACTATATAATTGTAAGTACGATCGCACGAGGATGTAGCATGACAACATCAACAGACATTCGCGAAGAAATAGTTAAGGACAAAGTTGAGGACAAAGTACAGATTCATTACTCTCCTGAAGAGTATTTAATGCTGGAAGAGGGGGCAAAATTTAGAAGTGAATATCAGGATGGCAGGATAATCCCTATGACAGGCGGAACACCGAATCACAATCAAATAGCTGGCAATTTCTATGGTGCGCTGAATTTTGCTACCAAAGGACAACCTTACCGAGTATTTATAAACGATTTGCGTTTGTGGATACCGTCCAAGCGGGTTTATACTTATCCTGATGTGATGTTGGTTGCTGGTACGTTGGAGTTGGCGGAGGGTAGGAAAGATACGATTACTAATGCGGTGATGGTGGCTGAGGTTTTATCGGAATCGACGGCGGACTATGACAGGGGCGGCAAGTTTAAACTTTTTCGTTCTATTCCTAGTTTTCGGGAGTATGTTTTGATCGATCAATATGAAATGCACGTTGAACAGTTTGTTAAGATGGATGATAATAAGTGGGTTTTGTCTGAGTATGACGGTGCTGATGCGGTGTTGAAATTGAGTTGTGTGGAGTTTGAGATGTCGTTGGGTGATATTTACGATCGCGTGGATTTTGAGTCTGAATCTGAGGGGTGAAGGTAATATTTAAATTGCCAATCTCCGGGCGATTGGAAATCGCGTCTACACAAACAAAGTCCGCCTGCGCGGACTGGGAGAATCAAGTAGAATTTGGCAATCATCATGACGGCTATTACCTATAATATCGGTCAAAAATGGGCTGTGACTCTTTGCTGCGAAGCAGAAGAAAAACTGGAATTGAGAGTTGCAAAAATTCTTGAGTATTTAGACAAAAATTATCTTTTAAAGCAATCGGTAATATCGGATATTGAAGCTACGGGCAGTTACGGCAATTGCTGGACTGCGCGGTGTAATAATGAAGAAATATTTCAGGTATCTACTTCTGATTTATTGGAGGTAATGAGGGAAGAAGGTCAAGTTATTGAATTAGATGCTAGTTCGATAAAAGATGACGAGGAATTGTTTAAAATATTGATTCGAGATGGGGTTTCAATTGATTTACTTGGCAGCGGGGAGATGATGCCGCTGAAGGTTTTGGGGAAATATGTTTATGTTGACAAAGAACTGTTTATGTGGTAAATGACGTGGGGGCGATCGCACTTCAAAAACCTGTTCACTATCCGTCAAAAAGTGCTGCGAACAAATGAGAGGAAGTGCGATCGCAATTATTTGGCGTGTTTGCTGAAAGGCGATTGATTACTAAAACCCAAAGAATTTAGTAATCAATGGTAGTAGATTATTACAGAATTCTAGGAATTTTGTCGCTTGTGGTACACTTTTCATAATTCGTCCGAGCATCCTATCTGCTGTTTTGGCTTTCTCCTTCATTCCGCCATCATTAGGATTTTGAGCAGCTTTAGCTAACTCTTGTACTTGTTCTAAAGCATCCTTTTTGTCGTCTTCACTTAAATTTAAATCCGCTTCAATTGCTTCTTGGAGTTGGGTCAGTAACTCTTTGATTCCGGGTCGATCTTCAGAAGATGAAGGTAACTCGTTTATAGCGAATGAAACATTTCCTCCAACGTGACTTGATGAACTGCCTTCAATCTTACCTGTCGTAACAGAACCTCCAACGCTTCCTCCGACTTGAATTTTACCTTGTTCATCTTCCATTATTCCCTCCTAATTTGATTGATATTTGGATAATACTGTTATTTTTAGTCGTTTCGCGAGACATCTCTTCCAACGTAACTTGATGAACTACCTCCAATATTACCTGCTGTGACAGAACCTCCAACACTTCCTTCTATTCGGATCGATCGATCTTGTGCATGGATTATATAAGTACCTTCTTCATTACTTTCCATAAATTTGTATAAAACTGAAACTACATCTTCTAAACCTGGCATATCGCTAGTAATAAATACTGGGGACGGAGAACCTGAATTAAGGTATAATTTAAGACCGTACTTTTTGGGTTGTGAAGTGTTTGCAGAAAATCCCCATATTGCTAATAAAACCAGTATCATTCCCAATATTCTCCAACTCGAATCAGGAATATTGGCGCAAAAAAGTCCAATTACAAACAATCCTAAAATAACTTGTATTGGGTATAGATTTTCATTTTTAACAGGGGCTAACCCAAAACCTGTGACGTTGCGAAACTGATAGACATCTGAACCAAATCTAACTGTTCGGTTAGTAATTTCTATCGTGGTATTCCTGATCGGTTTGTCAGTATCTTGTGGCAATATGTTATTGGCAGCCATAATTACTCCTTTCCAAAAAACAGCGAAGCTACCAATTAGCAAGCATCTATCTTAGACCTTCTTCAATCAGGTTTTTAAGACGGCTGGTGGGTGTTATTGGCATTGACATCGGTGTGTGTTTAGAGATATAATAGCAACTCTATATCAGGTTCAACAGTGAGAAAAAGTAACAAAATAGTAATAAAAAAGTAAGATTAGCTCCTGTTGCGGTATAATCTGTACTAATCTTACCTTAACGCTCCGCTAGTAAGGGACTTTAACACATGACCGTTGACGAAGCCATCACGATCGCAGAAACAGCCCTTAACTACGATCGCCTCAACAAAGTTCAAGAGTTAGTGTTTCGTCAATCCTGGGAAGGGCGGTCTTATAAAGAAATTGCAGCCAGTGCTGAATATGAATATGATTATATCAAAGATGCTGGTGCCAAATTATGGAAATTACTCTCAAAAGGACTTGAAGAAAAGGTTAAAAAAGATAATCTCAAGTCGGTTATGAAGCGATACTTACGGCGAAATCAAGTGAGCGTACAGCGAAATCTGACGATCGAAGTTAATCTCAGCGGCGCAAATCTTAGTGGAGCAAACTTAAGTGGAGCCGGACTATTTGCAAACTTAGTGAAAGCTGATTTGTGCCAAACGGATTCACACAAACCAATCGCACCGGATGACAATACAGCATCATCTGAAGAAATCACAGATATTGAAGATGAACAAAATCAGGAAACTCAGGCTGACTCAGAAAACGAAATTAACTGGAACGGTTTTTGCTTTCACTGCGACGCACAAGTGAAAATTGCCGAAATACTCGATCGCACTTCCACTCTCTTCATCCCCAACTCCCAACTCCGACTCGCCACACCGGAAGGGAGACAGAATTTAGAAGCTGACTTTCTGATATTTTATCAAGGTAAATTAGGGATGCTGAAAATTGACAGCGAATCATCCCATCAAAATGCAACAGAAGATGAAATGTGCGGGCTTTCGGTAGATTCCGGCATCAGTCTTGTCAAGCATTACCACGCTACCCGATGCAGCGAACAACCCGATTTAGTTGTGCAGGAATTTTTGGAAATATTGAGTCAGGCATAACTATGATACCAAATCCTGCCATAATATCCATTCTATTCTTCAGTCCGCGCAGGCGGACTACCCTTCGGGAAGGCTAACGCCTACGTTTGTGTAGTCGCGATTTCAATCGCCGAGTGATTAAAGTTTTAAATCTGCTTTTAACTGTTGTAAGTCTATTGTTTCTCCCCTCTGGGCTTGTTGAATCCCCGATCGCAAATCAGCCATAAATTCGCGATCCGAGAGAATTTCTATGGTTTCTAACAGAGATTCAAATTGTTTAAAACTGAGCGCAATAATTGCCGGTTTCCCATCCTTAGTGATGATAGCTGGCTCTGCTGCTAACTCATCGGGCCACTTTGGCAGTTGTTGTTGCGCTTCTGTAATTGTCAGGTATTTTGGCATATTTGCAGCGGTTGAGTTTTATACTTATTATAGCATGATTAATTCAGCACAATATCTTCATTGGTAAAGATTACATCCTCATAGATAGAATCCATGCTAGCGCGAAAGTCAACGCTAGCTAAGTGAATTTCACTTCCTTCAGTATAGGAATACAAAACCCACAAACCTTCAGGATTTCGGCGGAAACACTCCACCCGCTGCCGCTTTTGACTAATTAACACATACTCCTGAAGCGTTTCTAATTCTTGATAATCAGCAAATTTATCTCCGCGATCGAATGCTTCAGTTCCTGTTGATAAAACCTCGATAATTAAACAAGGATGTCTTTTAAAAGATTGAAATGCTTTGTCCCGTTCATCGCACGTTACCATCACGTCGGGATAGTAGTAAATATTCTTAGATTGAATCCTAGCTTTCATGTCTGACATATAAGCACGACAGCCACTACCCCGAACATGATTTCTCAAAAGTGCAAATAAATTTCCAGCAACTGTCACATGAGCATCACTTGCACCTGCTATTGCGTAGGTTTCGCCCTGAATATACTCATGTTTAACCTGGCTGAGTTCTTCTAATTTCAGATACTCTTCCGGCGAGATGTAATTTTGGCTTTGATTTGCAATCATTGGCTTTATATTGAGTTTTTATGATTGTAGATTCCCACCACTTTTATTATAGTAGACTCACTCTGTTTTCAAGCTAGCAATCTGTTGAGCAAACCACATAGCTGCACTGCTAGCAGAAACCGGATTTTTGGTTCTGCGTGGGTAAGTTCTAATATCGATGAAAAACCCGGTTTCTTTGGTATCGCTCCAGGACTGCAATTGTCAATTAGTTGCACAGTCCGCCGGGGGTTCAAACCCCCGTCTCATAGCGAAAGTCGTCTCAAGACGACTGAAAAACTTAGATCGAATCGGGTTAATTCGAGAACTCATGAATTATTCAGTCCTCTTTTAGAGGACTTTCGCCCGACGCCAGGGGTTTAAACCCCTGGCGGACTTATGCACTCTACGTGCTAATTTTTAACCCCGATTTTTCTCCGACCAAATGCGAGTTGGCAATCCCCAAACGTAGACAAATCCTTCGGCTGCTTTGTGGTCGAATTCGTCTTCTGCGCCGTAGGTTGCTAAGTCGAAACTGTACAGCGAATTTTCTGATTTGCGGCCGACAATTGTGGCGTTTCCTTTGAACATTTTTAGGCGCACGGTTCCAGTTACTCGCTTTTGCGTGTCCTGAATAAATGCGTCTAAAGCTGTTTTTAAAGGGTTGTACCAAAGGCCGTTGTAAATCATTTGGCTGTAGGTTTCTTCGATCCCGCGCTTGTATCGCGTGACATCTGCTGTCAAGGTCAAACTTTCTAAGTCTCGGTGCGCGTGCATCAAAACTAAAATCGCTGGTGTTTCGTAAATTTCCCGCGATTTAATCCCGACTACACGGTTTTCAATCATGTCGATGCGCCCGACTCCGTGATTTCCAACTATTTCGTTGAGTTGGGTAATTAGGGCGACTGGTGCTAATTCTTTGCCGTTTAAACTGACTGGTTTTCCGCAGTCGAAACCGATTTCGATATATTCGGGTGTGTCGGGAGTTTGTTCGATCGCCTTTGTCATCAAAAACACCTCTTCCGGCGGTTCCGCCCAAGGATCTTCGAGGATGCCGGCTTCGATCGCCATTCCTAACAAATTGCGATCGATACTATAAGGCGAAGACTTCTTCACCGGCGACGGAATCCCGCATCTCTCACCGTATGCGATGGTTTCCTCGCGGCTCATTTTCCATTCCCGCGCTGGTGCTAAAATTTTAATCTTGGGATTGAGTGCGCCGATCGACACATCGAACCGTACTTGGTCATTTCCCTTACCAGTACAACCGTGGGCGATCGCATCCGCACCGTATTTTTCGGCAGCTTCTACCAACAATTTAGCAATCAGCGGGCGGGCTAGCGCCGTAGACAGCGGATACCGATTTTCGTAAAGCGCGTTAGCTTGAATTGCTGGAAACGCATAATCTTTGACGAATTCTTCGGTAGCATCGATTACCAAGGATTCCGAAGCACCTGATGCTAAAGCTTTCTTGCGGATAGGTTCTAATTCATCTCCCTGTCCCAAATCCGCAGCCAGAGTAATTACCTCTTCGACTCCCCACTCCTTCATCAGGTAAGGAATGCAGACAGAGGTATCGACTCCGCCGGAATATGCTAACACAACTTTTTTAGCGCGACTCATTGCTATTTACATCCTGAATTTAAGTCACATCTTGCACCACAAGCCATAATTTCGCTGCGGGCGGGCTAACAGTGCCCTCCCCCCAATAAAATTTAATTATTGTCGAACAGGCCAGAAAGCCTGTTTTCGAGAATAGTGCAAGATATGACGTTTAACCGACTTTTCATTATGCACCTAATTGACCTCGATTCTTGTCAGAAATAGTACAGATTTAGATATTATTTTTTTGCTCAACTTGCCTATTCCCATGAGGACTTGCTGCGAAAAATCTGCTACCGTGGGATACGGTAACTGTGGCGATGGGGTAAAGCCGTGTTTTTTAGTGTTGTGATTCCGACGTACAATCGTAAACCGATTTTGGCAAAATGTCTACTGGCTCTGGAAAATCAGCATTTCGGTAAGGATGTCACAGATTATGAGGTGATTGTAGTCGATGACGGCTCGACGGACGGAACGATCGAGTGGTTGGCCGCAGATGCCGAGTTTTTGCCGCACGTGCGATCGATCTGTCAATCTCACCAAGGCCCCGCCGCCGCCCGGAATTTGGGCGTTGAAAATGCCAAGGGCGAGACAATTATTTTTATTGACAGCGATTTAGTCGTCACTGAGGATTTTTTGCGATCGCACGCAGATGCTTTGCTACAGGCTTATCGAGATACTGATGCGGTTTTTACTTACGGCAGCGTGATTAATACTTGCAATTTCGACAATCCCACCTCGGAACCTTACAAAATAACTGATTTTTCGGCGGCTTATTTTGCGACGGGAAATGTCGCCATCGCCCGTCACTGGCTGCTGGAAGCTGGACTATTTGACAATCGCTTTCAACTGTACGGATGGGAAGATTTAGAATTGGGCGTCAGATTAAAAAAATTAGGTTTAAAACTGATTAAATGTCCGCAGGCTGTCGGCTATCACTGGCATCCACCTTTTAATTTACAGCAAATATCGGGGATGATCGACCGAGAAATTCAGCGCGGGAGAATGGGAGTTTTGTTTTATCAAAAACATCCGAGCTGGGAAGTGCGGCTGATGATTCAAATGACTGTTTTGCACCAAATACTGTGGGGAATTTTATCTTTGGGTGGGATGCTCAACGAGCGCACAATGAAACCTTTTTTGCAGTGGTTGATTGACCGAGGTCAACCGCAGCTTGCTTTAGAAATTGCTCGGATTTTTCTAAATTGGTATAACGTGAAAGCTGTGTATGCTGCTTACAGTGAATTGCAGCCAGATCCAAAAGTGCTGTAGGTTAGGCATCCGGCACAAAAAAATATAATATCTTGTAGGAGATTTTTTAGGCTTGTGTAGTTGCCGAAATAATAAAGTAAGTAGAAATACTTAAAAAACACAAGTACCATCACCCCGGTAAATCTAGGTGAAACCGAATTCTCAAGCCTATAAAATTTTTATGTTTAATAAAAATTGTCTGATTATCCGGCGATTTTAGCCAACATGGCGCGGGCGAGAGTGTCACAGAGTATAATTACTGAGAATAATTATTTTTCAAGTTAGGACTTACGCTCATCAACCGGGTTACAAGTAAAAAATGGGCGGTTACTCACCGTTATATCTAGGCGGAAACCGGGTTTCTGGCCTCAGCGTGCCTTTGGGACTAAAATTGAAATGATGCGGGGAAAATTTTGCTCCCCGTTAACATACCTATAAAAGTATAATTTACAGCTTAATTCATTGATTAAAATAAGTAAAAACCGATTGTGACAGTTGAGCGTGCGGAATCTAAATTTTATAAATATCGGCTGTTGTTTAGAGTTACCCAAACATATATTTTGAAAAATAAAAAATATTTTTAGAAAGTTCTGATACAATTACTACACATAATCAAGGGTGCGCTATCTTGGCGAGCGATCGAACAATTCCACTACCGTGGCCTGAAAGAAAGGCTGATAGCGCGATTTATGCTGCAATAGCTGACAAAAATTGCATACAGTCACAGAACGACCGCCTGGGCTATAAAAACAGGATGCGGAGCTGATTTAAACTTATATTTATTACTCAATCAAATCGGCGCCATAAATCAACATCTATCGAATTTGATTCCTGCAAGCTAATAGTTCGCTCTCCAAACACTTGTGGAATTTAATGTATTTTTAGACTTGATTAACAAATAAATAATGGGCTGGGTAGGTAACTCATATCATATGCAGATTAAAAAACTCAAGAAAATTTATTAAAATTAGCTACTTAGAAACTTAATAATATGAGAGGCGTTATTGTGAATAAATCCGACAGAAAATACGCAACAATACAAACACTTGCATCTCAAAAAAGTGGTTTAAAACAAAATATTTTAATGGTTGACGATCACCCAGAAAGCTTGCGCCTTTTATCCCAGGTTTTGTCGAAGCGGGGATATAAAGTGCGCCCGACACGGGACGGTCAATTGGCTCTCAACTTTGCTCGCTCAACTCCACCAGATTTGATTTTGCTGGATATCATGATGCCGGGTATGGATGGCTATCAAATCTGCCAACAGCTAAAATCTTATCCGCAAACCAAAGATATTCCCGTAATTTTTATCAGCTCTTTAAATGAAACATTTGATAAAGTCAAAGGTTTTTCGCTGGGGGCGGTAGACTATATTACTAAACCATTTGAAACAGAAGAAGTAGTAGCTCGCGTCGAAAATCAACTGCTTATGAGTCGGCTTTCTCAGCAAGTTTTAGAACAAAATGCGCTGCTGGAAGCAGAAATAGAAGAACGCAAGCGAGTCGAAGAGCAACTTCGAGAAAGTCAGCACTGGCTGTCAGCAGTAATTAAAATGAATCCTAATGTTTTGTACGTTTACGATGCGATCGAACAGCGGACTCTGTATCTCAATCGCGAACTTTATACAGATATTGGCTACTCGCTTGGTGAAATCCAGCAAATGCCAGCAGCATTTCTGCCTAACTTAATACACGTTGAGGATTTGCCGGCATTCTCAGAACATATGACCAGGATTGAGACAGCAAAAGACGGTGAAAGCTTTGAGTTTGAGTACCGAATCCAGCACAAAAACGGTGAATATCGCTGGTTCTTGAGCCGGGATACGGTGTTTGTCAGAACAGCGGATGGCCAACCTTGGAAAATTCTGGGAACTGCTACTGAAATTAGCGATCGCAAACAAGCAGAATTCGAGTTGAAAACAGCTTTAGCTGCTTTGGAACGGCAAATCAAGCAAAGATTTTTGCTAGAAACAATTAGTCTGGAAATTCGCTACAGCTTAAAGCCGGATCAAGTTTATCAAACAGCGGCGGCTCAAATCGGTCGAGTTTTTAATGCCGATAGCTGCTTGATTCACACCTACACTGAACATCCAATTCCCCGCATATATTGTATGACTCAGTACAGGAAGTCTGAAGCTGGTTCAGTTTGCGATATAGTAGAAATTCCGGTGCAAAAAAATCCTCACGCTCAATTGGTTTTGTCTCAAGATAGACCTGTAGTTTCTGACGATGTTTTTGCTGATTCATTGCTCGATAATGTTAGTGATTTGTGCCGTCAAATAGGTTTGAAGTCAATGATAGCCATCCGCACTTCCTACCAGGGAAAAGCCAACGGCATGATGTGCTTGCATCAGTACGATGAGCCCCGCCACTGGACGCAAGATGAGATCAGATTATTGAAAGCTGTGGCCGCACAGATGGGAATTGCGATCGCCCAAGCCAATCTTATCGAACAAGATAAACAGCAGCGACTTAAACTCGAACAGAGCGAAGCTAGTCTAGCAGCAGCCCAGAAAATTGCCCGTATCGGCAATTGGGAATTTGATATACTCACAAATAAAAATATTTTGTCTGAAGAAGTATTCCGCATTTTTGGTTTAGACTCAACTAAACCAGAACCGACATATATCGAACTTGTACAGATGTATCATCCCGACGACAGAGAGTTGTTCCAAGAAACAATTAGCCTCGCTATCTCACAAGGAACTTCCTACAAAAAAGAGCTGCGAATTTTGCATCCTGGCGGTCAAATCCGATACTTGGAAGCAAGGGGAGCATCTGTTTTTAACGAAAGAGGAGAAGTAATTAAACTGTTGGGAACAGTCATGGATATCACCGATCGCAAACAAGCCGAAGCAGCCTTGCTTCTTAGCGAAGAACGTTTTTATTTGGCATTTGAAGGCAGCGCGATGGGATTGTGGGATTGGAATCTTTCCACGGGAGAAATCTATTTTAATTCGCGGTGGAAAACGATGCTGGGATATGAAGTAGAGGAGGTAGAAAATAATTTCGCCGGGTGGGAGAAACTGGTACATCCAGACGATGTGCGTCCGGCTACAGCAGCGCTAAATGCTCACCTAGCAGGCAAAAAGCCGACGTACGAAAAGGAATTTCGGATGCTGACAAAATCCGGCGAGTGGAAGTGGATTTTGGCTCAAGCTAAGGTGATGGAACGCGATCCTCTGGGAAATCCTCTGCGGATGACGGGCACGCACATCGATATTAGCGATCGCAAACAAGCCGAAGTAGATTTGCAATTTAGCGAACAGCGAGAACGAGAAAAAGCCCACGAGTTAGCACAAACTCTGGAAGATTTAAAAAATGCTCAATCCCAGCTTATTCAATCGGCAAAAATGTCGAGTATCGGGCAAATGGTAGCGGGAGTTGCCCACGAAATTAATAACCCGATCAGCTTTATCTACGGAAATATTATTCCAGCCGGACAGTACGCTCACGATTTGGTAAAATTGCTCCAACTTTATCAGCAAAACTATCCTGAACCAGTTGCCGAAATTGCCGATGAATTGGCAGAAATAGAAGTGGATTTTATCGCTGAAGATTTTCCTAAAATTATGGCTTCAATGCAAGGAGGTGCTAACAGAATTAAGCAGATTGTACTGTCTTTGCGAAACTTTTCGAGACTGGATGAAAAAGAACTCAAAGTAATCGACATTCACGAAGGGATAGAGAGCACCTTGGTGATTTTGCAGCACCGATTGCAGTCACAGCCACAACGTCGGGAAATTCAAGTTATTAAAAATTACGGCGAACTGCCAAATGTCCAGTGTTATCCGGCGCAATTAAACCAGGTATTTATGAATTTGCTCTCCAATGCGATCGACGCTGTGGAAGAGTCATCGGCTAACTGTAATGACAAAGATAATCAGATTTGTATTGTTACTGAAATTTCCAGCCAAAATCAAGTGTGCGTGCGGATTGCTGACAGCGGGCCCGGTATTCGTCCCGAGGTTCAGTCAAGGATGTTTGACCCATTTTTTACTACAAAGCCGATCGGGAGCGGTACTGGTTTGGGATTGTCGATTAGTTACCAAATCGTAAAAAATACCCACGGCGGTAAGTTGTGGTGCCATTCTGAAGTTGGCCGGGGAACAGAATTTGCGATCGAACTACCGATTTCGCAAAAAGTCAAAAGTAAAATAGGTTTGTAGTGAGGACTTTAGTCCTTCTTTCGGGAGCATCTCATTGTTGCAAAAAATATTTTTTATTGTAGTGCGAGCGTCCTCGCTCGCGAGTATTATACAGCTCGCGAG
>NZ_JAUBOJ010000061.1:0-24232 GCF_036700185.1 Microcoleus sp. BM001215392
CGATTGCTCAAGCTAATGCCACTGCCGCACCGCCGCACAATATTAACTTTGCCATACCCGGTGCAGGCGTTCAGACGATCGCGCCATTGACTTCTTTACCAATAATTACCCAGGCCGTAACCATCAACGGCACCTCTCAGCCAGGATTCGCCGGCACCCCGCTGATCCAACTCGATGGAACCAATGCGGGGGCTACAACCAACGGCATACTCATCACTGGCAGTGGCAGCACCATTCGGGGACTAGCAATCAATCGCTTTCGAGGTTCTGGAATCTTCATTTTAGGTAACGCCGCCACAGGCAACTCCGTAGTCGGCAACTCGATCGGCACCGATCCCAACGGTACAGCCGACTTGGGCAACGGTGGCAGTGGCGTAGTAGTTGACAATGCACCGGGCAATACGATCGGCGGTAGTGCTGCGGGCGATCGCAATATAATTTCTGGCAACGATGCTTTCGGCGTGTTAATCAATGCCGCCGGCGCCACAGGCAACCGAGTCCTGGGCAACATCATCGGCACCAACGCTGCCGGTACTGCTGCGTTGCCCAATACCTTGACAGGCGTGCAGATATCGGCGGGCTCTAATAACATTGTTGGCGGAATTACTGCTGGCGATCGCAATATAATTTCTGGCAATGGTAGCGCTGGCGTGTTTGTCGATGGTGCCACAGCCACAGGCAACACTGTGCTCGGCAACTTCATCGGCACCGACATCAACGGCACAGCCAAGGTGAGCAACGTCGGTTTTGGCGTGGCGATACAGAATGCTCCGAACAACACGATTGGTGGCAATACCGCTCTTGCGCGCAACATCATTTCCGGCAATAATGCTTTCGGCGTACTGATTCAAAACACCCCTGCTACCAGCAACACTGCTACAGGCAATCGAGTCTTAGGCAACTTCATCGGTACTGATGTCAGCGGCACCCTCAAGTTGAGCAACACCTTGACTGGCGTCCTCATACAGGATGCTGCCAGCAACACGATCGGCGGAACTACTGCGGGCGATCGAAACATCATTTCCGGCAATGACGGTTTCGGCGTGCAAATTCTCAACGCCAATGCCACTCTCAACTCTGTACTCGGCAACTACATCGGTACCAACGCCCTAGGCACTGCTGCCTTGCCAAACATTATTGGCGTAGCTGTCAACAATGCACCCAGCAACTCGATCGGCGGTAGTGCCCCGGGCGCTGGCAACATTATTTCGGGCAACAGCAGTCCCAGTGCCGGTTTGGGGGTGCAGATTACAGGCATCTCTGCAACGGGCAACACTTTGCGCGGCAACTCGATCGGCGTCGCAGCCAACGGTACTAGCCCCTTAGGCAATAGCTCCCTAGGAGTACAGATTACCGCTGGTGCAAGCAACAATGCGATCGGCACTGCGGTAGCAGGTGAAGGAAATATCATCGCCAACAATGGCAATATCGGCGTATCTGTTGCCTCCGGTACCGGCAACCGCATTCAAAACAACTCGATCTTTGCCAACCTCGGCATCGGCATCGACCTCGGTGAAAACGGCCCCACTGCCAACGATCCTCTCGACGCCGACACCGGCGCCAACAACCTGCAAAACAAGCCCGATATAACCACTGCCACCGCCAGCGCCGGCAGCGTCACCGTCGCCGGAACTTACAACAGCACGCCCAGTACCAACTTCACCCTGCAATTTTTCGCCAACAACCCCCCCGGCACTCAAGGTCAAACCTTCATCGCTTCGATCGCGGTAACTACTGACGCCGCCGGCAACGCTGCTTTCAATCAAACTTTCCCAGCAGCAGTCACCGCAGGGCAGTTAATCACCGCCACAGCCACGGATGCCGCCGGCAACACCTCGGAATTTTCCGCACAAACTGTTCCCGTCGTAACGCTGAGTACCATCACCGGGATTAAATTTAACGACATTGACGGCAACGGCACGCAAGCAGCCGGAGAACCAGGTGTCCCGGGAGTGACGATTTTCCTCGACGCCAATAACAACAACATCCTCGATGCGGGTGAAACTTCCGTTACTACCGGTACTGCTCCTAGTGGCAGCTTTACTTTCGGCAACTTGCCCGCAGGTACTTACAGCGTTCGAGAAGTTGTACCGCCTGGAAGTCGGCCAACTACTCTCAACCCGGTTGCAGTAACACTCGCAGCAGGTCAAACTACTCCTGCTACAGTTAATTTTGGCAACCAAGCGATACCCCCCGCTCTCAGCAGCATCACCGGGATTAAATTTAACGACATTGACGGCAACGGCAGTCAAACAGCCGGAGAACCAGGTGTCCCGGGAGTGACGATTTTCCTCGACACTAACAACGACGGCATCCTTGATGCTGGCGAAACTTCCGTCATCACGGGTACTTCTCCCGATGGCAGTTTCACTTTCCCTAACTTGTCCCCAGGCACTTACAGCGTTCGGGAAATTGTACCCCCTGGAACTCGCTCAACTACTGGCGGCCAAGTTACAGCCATCCTGGCAGCGGGTGTAACTGCTCCGGCTATAGTCAATTTTGGCAACCAATCGATACCGACTCCCGTTGTAGTGCCCAGAACAATCACCGGGATTAAATTCAACGACATTGACGGCAACGGCAGTCAAACAGCCGGAGAACTTGGTGTCCCCGGAGTGACGATTTTCCTCGACACCAACAACGACGGCATCCTCGGCGTTGGCGAAACTTCCGTCATCACGGGTACTTCTCCCAATGGCAGTTTCACTTTTCCTAACTTGCCCGCAGGCACTTACAATGTTCGGGAAGTTGTACCACCTGGAAGTCGATCGACTACTGGTAACCCGGTTACAGCCGTGCTGGCAGCAGGTGTAACTACTCCGGCTTTAGTCAATTTTGGCAACCAAGCGATACCCGCCGTACTCGGTAACATCGGCGGAATTAAATTCAACGACTTGGACGGCAATGGCACTCAAGCAAACGGAGAACTTGGTGTCGCCGGAGTGACGATTTTCCTCGACACCAACAACGACGGTATTCTCGGCGCCGGTGAAATTTCGGTTACCACAGGTACTTCTCCCAGTGGCCTTTTCAATTTTCCCAACTTGCCCGCAGGTACTTACAATGTTCGGGAAGTTGTGCCAACTGACAGTCGCCCAACAACTCCTAACCCGGCTACAGTCACGCTGGCAGCAGGTCAAACTACTCCGGCTACAGTCAATTTTGGCAACCAAGCGATACCTTTTCCGACTCCGACTCCGACTCCGACTCCGACTCCGACTCCGACTCCGACTCCCGCTCCGACTCCGACTCCCGCTCCAACTCCCGCTCCAACTCCTGTTACTACTCCTACACCCGTCCAGCAAAGCAGCATCAGCGGCATCAAATTCAACGACGGCAACGGCAACGGTACTCAGGATGCGGGGGAAACTGGTCTTTCGGGATTGCTAGTTTTCCTCGACGGTAACGGGAACAACTCTTTAGATTCGGGCGAAATTACTGTTACCACTGACAATTCTGGCAATTACAGCTTCAACAACCTCAATGCTGGCACTTATAACGTGCGCGAAGTGCAGCGGGCTGGTTTTACGCAAACTACTACTAATCCGGCGCCGATTAATCTCGGCAGTGGCGAAAGTCGCAGTGGAATTAACTTCGGCAATTTCCAAAATATTAGTATCTCCGGCAGCAAGTTTAATGACCTCAATAATAATGGGGTTTTGGATGCTCAAGAACCGCTATTGCCGAACTGGCAAGTGTTTCTTGATGCTAACGGCGACGACAGTTTAGGTGCTGGAGAAGTTAATACTTCTACTGATAGTTTAGGTGGCTACAGTTTCGGTAATTTAGGGCCGGGAACTTATCGAGTTCGGGAAGTAAATCAACCGGGTTGGACGCGAACTACTGCCAATCCTGCTGATATTGTGGCTGTCAGTGGCGGCAGTAATACCAGCAATATTAACTTTGGGAATTTCTTAGGCCAAATTCAACCAACACCAACACCAACACCACCAACGCCAACGCCAGCAGGTGAAGATGCTGACTGCATTTGTGCGCAAATTGTTTTGCCGAGTCTTGGCAGTATTCGCGGCCCAAATTCTGTCACGAATACCCGCAACGGTACTAACGGCAATGACATTATTCTCGGCAGCAATAACGCTGACGAAATCAACGGTTTTGACGGCAACGATTTGTTGGCAGGGTTGCGGGGAAATGATAATATTTATGGGGGACTTAACAGCAATTTCCCGGTTGGCCCAAATACAGACAGGGACACGCTGTTTGGCAATGAGGGTGATGATTACCTCAACGGGGTGGCTGGAAATGATTTGATCTTTGCGGGCGAGAACAATGATGTTGTTTACGGCGGCAAAGATAATGACCTAATTTTTGGCGACAAGGATAGCGATACTTTAATTGGCGATCAGGGTAATGATACCCTGTATGGGGGTACTCTCAATCCTTTAGACCTCGATGCTACAGGTCGCGATTTGCTATTTGGCGCCACAGGCGATGATTACCTCAACGGAGAGGAACTCGAAGACTCTCTTTCTGGGGGTGATGGAAACGATACCGTGCGCGGCGGGAAGGGCGACGATGTGGTTGTGGGAGATGCGGGCAACGATTTGCTGTTTGGCGATCGAGGTAATGATAGTCTATGCGGAGGCGATGGGGATGATACCATGTACGGGGATATTGGCAGCCGTCTTCCCATCGGTTCTAGTGGCGGTAAAGACCAAATGTGCGGCGGTTCGGGTAACGATCTGCTGTTTGGCAATGAAGGTCAAGATACTGTTAACGGCGATGCTGGGAACGATAGTATTTACGGCGGTAAGGATGAGGACAGTTTGCTCGGCGGTGCTGGGGACGATTGGTTGTTTGGAGATGAGGGGAATGATACTTTGATTGGAGGTACCGGGAACGATCGATTTATCTTAGGTCTTGACCTCGGTAGCGACACTATTTTAGACTTTCAAGATGGTCTAGATTCGATCGGCTTAATCGGCGGTCTGAATTTCTCGCAACTGAGCATTGTCGCGGAGAATAGTTCTACTTCGATCCGAGTTACCAGTTCCGGTCAACTTCTGGCGACTCTGGGCAATGTGCCAACAAGCCTGATTAGTGCTACGGATTTTGCGATACTGTAGTGCGATCGCGCTTCATGAACTAAGCTAGAATATTGTAGGGACGATCGATCGTCCCTACAATCGGATAATTGTATTTAATCTCAAGTCTGAGACATCGGAATAATAAATTTCTCTCCTCTTCCTCTGTGTTCTCTGCGTTCTCTGCGTTCTCTGTGGTTAAATAATTCCGTAGTTACCGCTAGGTAATATGAGAAATATTTCCACAGAACACCCAAGTTGCGGGTGAGTCCCGCCTAGGGAATTGACCGGCTTTCGTAACTATGGGTTAATATTGCGCTTCATGCGATCGAGCTCTTCGTCTGCTTCCCAGTGTTGAAACTTTTGTTCGAGAGGGTCTGCTGGATTAAAACTGCTATAATTAGAAGTCTGATTCCAACCCTTGGTATCCCAATTCTGCTCTTTTTTAGTAGTAGCGCGAGTTGCAGCTTCGGCTGCTGAAGCTCGGACTTCTTTTCGTCGCACCTGAATTTGGCGGTACAGTTCTTTTGCTTTTTCAATCCGTTCTTTGCAGCCTTGCATTTGTCCCCAACGCTGATTTCCCTGACGCAGCAAAGCGGCTTGTCGCTCTTGGGCTGCTTGAGCTAAATCTAGCCGATTCGCGGCTTTGGCTTTGTTTGCTCGATCGTTCCAGCGCTGAATTTCTTGGGCGGCGGAGAGAATTTCGGCTTGCAGTGTTTTCTCTTGTTTCTGAATGTCGAGAATCAGCCGCAGCGTGTCTTCTTCTTGTTCTTTGAGTTGTTCTTCTATTGCCTGCAATTCCAGATGGGGATTGCTGCGCAAAAATTCTTCTAATTTTGTTTCTAACAATTTACTGAAATCGTCAAATAAGCCCATTTCTTATAATTCCTATATTATTGGTTATTAGTTATTAGTTATTGGTTATTGGTTATTGGTTATGAGTTATTGGTTATGAGTTATTGGTTATTGGTTATGAGTTAATTGACCCTTCGACTATGCGAGCGGGTACTGCAACTATCAACCATCAACTGACAACTGTCAACTGCCCACTCACCCTTCGACTATGCGAGCGGGTACTGCAACTATCAACCATCAATTGACAACTGTCAACTGCCCACTCACCCTTCGACTACGCGAGCGGGTACTGCAACAGTCAACAGTCAACAGTCAACTAACTAATTAGAACTTTTGTCCGACAAAAACCGATCGCACATCTCCACCCTTGCGGATGACAGCTTCTTGATTTTTGATTTCTGCCAAAGTCCAACCGCTAGCGCCGATGCTTTCGCCGACATAAATTCTGCGGGCTACACCGTCTACTTCAAACAAAGCAGCCGATCGATTGCCCAACTCCAAAATTCCCACCAGCGTGTGCGCGGAAATTGAGGCGGTACCGGCAGCCGGTGCCGGTGGTGGCTGGGGCGCGGGCGCAGATTGCCCGGCTGCGGGCGCTGGTGCTGGCTCGGTTTCGCGAGCCAAAATCTTCGGCTGGGGAGACTCCGAGCCGGAGGCGGAAGCGGCGAGGGGAGTGCGACTGCCGGCGGCGGCGATCGCTCTACCCGAAGTTGGGCCCGTCGGCGATGGGGAAACCGAGGCTGTTTGAGGAGCAGCCTGATTTACTGTTACCTGAGCCGGAGCTGCGGGAGCCTGAGCCACTGTCACCTGAGCCGGAGGCGGGATGACTACGACTTGCGGTGCTGGTGCTCCGGGTGCCGCGGCGGCTTGTTCTAGGGCATTAGCAATCCGGTTGACTGCTGTGGAAAGACCTGCGGTTGCTGGTGGCGCGCCGGAAATTGCAATGCTCGGCAGTGTCCCCGGGGCGGCGGCTCCGGGAACTCCAGCAAGTTGCGAGTTGGGTTGGGGTGCTTTTTTTTGTTCGATCGCCGCGATCGAGCGCTGCACGTATTCGACAAACTGGGTGTCTGGTTGGTTTTTCCCCGTTGCAGCAGGAGAAGGCGAAACTCCGGCTGCGGGCAAGCGCACCAGTCCCGACCTACTTGCCAGCCACAATCCCAAAACTAACAGCAGCGATCCACAGGCTGCTCCGAGCAATATTTTGTCGAATGATTGTTTGGACTGTTGTTTTTTGGTTGTTTCTAGGGCGACTTGGCGGGCGATCGCTGCTACCTCTTTTTCGCCGCTTCGCGGAGGCTCTGGCGCCAACTGCGACAAAACTATTTGAGGTACCGAGACCGACTTGAGCGACACAAATTCTGGCGCCACGGGTTCCGATTGCCCAGAGCCACTGCCGTCGAATGCTCGATCGACTCCTTCAAACAATTCGTCCATCAACCGATCGGCGTAGGACTCTACTGCCACTGCTTCGGCTGGCACGGTTTCGACTGTCGCCCTCACGGCGATCGGCTCTGACGATGATTCCAAAGACATCTGTTTGGCGATTACTTTTTGAGGCATAGTTTTATGTTACTCCCGCTCCCCGACCACCCTGAGGTTCTCAACTTCAGACTTTACAGGATACTTCTAATATTTACCAATTCTTTGCTTTTAACAGGTCAATTGTATCTCACCCACCACCATATTTTTAGTCCGGGGCGAACTTATACTGTTTTGGCTGCTAGCTTTAAGATTTGAAATTGGCAAATGACATACTGCATCAGGGTTTAACGCGCCAGCTTGCGGTTGCATTTTTTTCTTTGGGGGTTGAAGCGCCCGATCGACTTTTGTTTCGCGGGTTTTAGCTTTTTCGCTTTTCTTTTCTACTCTTAGTCTTGCGGACTCTGACTTCTTTACCGCATTTTACCGCTTTTGTCAACCCTGCCGCGCCCGAGGGTGCAGAGCTTTTGACACAAAACTTTACTTTTAGTCGATCGCCAAAAACCCGATCTGTCTCGCCTTTTGCCGTTGATTTCCAGATTCGATCGGTGTTTGAGACTTTTAGCTTGCTTAAAATTCTTGGCTTTTTTGTTTAAGAGTAATAAAAGGCTCCAGATTATATATTTTTTACAGTACCATATCTTCATCATATTTTAGTAATATATTTTCAAATCCAGCAAAATCGTCAGTTTAATCAGAATAATTCTCATTAAGTTTTTTGATATTTCTTAACAACACGATTCGTAACATAAAAATAAAAAAAATGTCTGGATATATAAATAATTTTTATTTATATAATTTGACGGCGATCGAACTTCGTCCCAAAATAGTAGCAAACTCTAAATTTACGTGATTCAGCGCAGCAATAAAAATATTTTTCTGTCAACAGGCTGCGGGTGCTGTGCGCGGGCGGCCTTTAACGGGCGATCGTCTGGCGCGCGATCGATAAATCAACTCGCCACCAACAAGCGCCTGAGGTCGGCCGATTTCGAGCCAACCAGCAGCGCAATTCTCTGCTGTGTGTTTGATGTCTAAAAATAATGGTTTCTGTTGTTAAGTTTACAGTTAAGTTTCAACTCAGCACTCGACTAAAGTTAACTGTTGAATGCTTAACCGCCCAGCGCTGCGAGTCACGCCAGATTGCTTGATCTGGCGGAAAATTGTGCGCTGGCTGCGCCGGAATCTCAAAGCTATTTTCGGTGATATATTAATGTATCGATCGCGCATCTCTCCTTACCGTTAGCTTAATTGACTCGCAAGAGCAAGCACAAGTATTCGCACTCCAGCTATCCCTCTTCACAAATCGAGTATTTGTTACATCTATTAAAGAGGATTATGGCTGAATCTGTTATCAACCGGTAGGGAATCGCACTGCGACAACACCAACAATGCGTCACAAATTGAAACACTTTGCACGCTGCTCTAACCTACCCATTTTTCACCAAATGCCCGGGAATCGAGTAAGGTGTAGTTGAGACTTTTCGATCCAACAGAATACCAAGCATGACACTGATTAATCTACTGCGAACTGTTTTGCAACTGTCTGCGATCGCTCAAATCAAATTTGTCCGAATCATCACCCATATACGTAAGTATATTGTACCTAACAAACTTTTGATAAAAATATCGCTTTCCGAATTCAATTGAGTTGTATCTGAGATAATAGCCAAGCCAAAATTTGCCGAATTTTTATATTATTTCTTTGGAATCATGAAACTATATCCGAGAAAATACTTAGCTCGTCAAACGCACAAATTAAATTTGCACAGCAGATTAAAGTGGTTGGCAATTGTCAGTGCGATCGCTATAATTTACTACGGTGCCGCCAAACTAGGAATAGCATTAGCCCTGCCAATTCCACCCGGCATAACAGCCGTTTGGTTCCCTTCCGCGATCGCTTGGAGTGCCATGCTTTGGGGAGGATTAAACATTTCTCCCGTGATTTGGCTGACTGATATTATAGCTGCAATTCCCGGCTACTCTGAAGGCACTGACAATCTCTATATATCGATACTCGTCTGCTCGATTTGCTCCTTGGGAGCCCCTGGAGAGGCGGGATTAGGAAGTAGACTGATCCGGCGCTTCATCCCGAATTCTGCACCTTTTGCTTCAGCTAACTCCGTACTAAAATTTGTGCTAATTGTTGCTATATGCACCGGATTAAATAGCACAATGGGAGTCACAACTATCTGCTTGGGCGGAGTTTCCCAATGGAAAAATTACGTATTTCTTTGGTTGACTTGGTGGACGGGAAATGCAATTAGTGTTATAGTATTTCTACCAGCACTGCTGGTTTGGCAGCGATTGCCCAGAATGCTTTGGTCACGCCAGAAATGGCTGGAAGGACTGCTGCTTTTGAGCTTGTTGATTGGGACGGGAAAACTGGCTTTTTGGGATAACTATCCCGTACAATATATGATGTTGCCTTGCCTGTGGTGGGCGGCATTTCGGTTTGGACAGCACGGTGCAACTTTTGCGATTGTCTTAGTATCGAGTTTGGCACTGTGGGGTACAGTGAATGGCACCAGTTCTTTCCTGCGGCCCTCCTTGAACGAGTCATTAATATTGTTGCAAACTTTTATGGGAGTCGTCGCAGTTTCAACGCTGCTTTTGTCTGCGATTTTAGTGGAGCGAGAACAAGCAGAAATCGGGCTGAAAGTGGCAAATGAAACGCTGGAAATGCGAGTTGAAGAACGAACTCTGATTTTGACAGAAACTAATGAAATACTCCAAGTAGAAATTTTCGACCGCCAGCAAGCTGAAATTGCGCTGCGACAATCGGAAGTTGAGAATACTCAGCTAATTACTTCTCTGCAACAGCAAAAAATGACTTTGGAACGAACGCTGCAAGATTTGAAAAATGCTCAAGCGCAACTGATCCAAACTGAAAAAATGTCGAGTCTGGGACAACTCGTGGCTGGAGTCGCTCACGAAATCAACAATCCCGTCAGCTTTATTTACGGTAACATCAATCACGCAACAGAACACTCTCAAGCGCTTTTCAAGTTAATCGAACTGTACCGACAGGAATATAACGATACCAATCCCCAGATTCAACAGTTAACAGAGGAAATTGAGCTGGATTTTATCATAGAAGACTTGCCTAAATTGCTGATTTCGATGAAAATGGGTGCTGAGCGCATCCGAGAGATTGTGCTGACGCTGCGCAACTTTTCGCGTCTCGATCAGTCTGATATGAAGGCTGTGAATATTCATGAAGGAATTGACAGCACTTTGATCATTTTGCAAAGCCGGCTCAAGTTTAAAAAAGATCGCCCGCAGATTGCGATCGTGAAGCAGTACGCCAACTTACCGGCGGTGGAATGCTACGCAGGCCAGCTCAATCAGGTGTTGATGAATATCCTGAACAATGCCATTGATGCTTTGATAGCTCAAGCTAGCGGGAATCAGGGTTTTATGCCGACGATCGCGATCGCCACTGAAATTATCGACTCCCAATGGGTTAAGATTGCGATTAAGGATAATGGCACTGGCATATCTCCATCAGTCCAAGAACGCATCTTCGACCCGTTTTTTACCACAAAACCCGTCGGACAAGGCACGGGGCTAGGATTGTCGATTAGCTATCAGATTGTTACTGAAAAACATCGCGGACGTTTGAAATGCGTTTCGGAAGTTGGACAGGGGACAGAATTTGTGATTGAATTGCCGGTGCAGCAAAAAGTTATGGCCGCGCAATTAGAATGCTTGTAGTTGTGCGAACGAGCATTTAGCCGATCGCCCTGAGTTTAGCAAATAAGCGCGATCGCACTTTGCGTCCTATCTCAGATTACACCCAAGATAGCCCGCTGGAATCGGGCGTGAGGAAGTGACCCGCAGGCGATCGACTCACAAGTCAAAACAAACTCTTCCATTTTTTTGAGTTTGAGTGTATACCAATCATCCCTCAGCTATAAATTTGTTACACAAAACAACGATTTAGGAGTAAAAATCTCCCTAACTCGGATTTTGTGGCACTATTGAGTAAATTGTTATAGTAACCATCATCAAACCCCCTAAGTCAGTGAAATAGCTATGTTAGTCCAAGTAACCATAGAGAACTTCCTGTCCTTCAGGGAAGAAACAACGTTCAGTATGGTAGCTGTTAGCAGTGACCAACATCATGCGGATCATCTGGCTGTAGATACAGCAGGTAAGGGACAGTCACTTTTGCCTATCTCTGCTATTTATGGCGCCAATGCAGCAGGCAAATCTAACCTGATTAAGGCAATTGATTTCGCCAAGGATTTGATCGTAGAAGGAACCCGTAGTAGTCAGGCTATTCTAGTTACTCCATTTAAATTAGGTAATAACAGTAAAAAACCTAGCAAGTTTGAATTTATTTTTACTCATCACGGGAATCTTTATTCCTATGGATTTAAGTTAAATGCTACCCAAATAATTGAAGAATGGCTTTACATAACCCCCGCCGGCAAAAAACGGGAAGTACCTTTTTTTGAACGGCTCACTTCTGAAAACAAAGAAACTAAAGTAGAGTATGGATCTGCCCTTAAAGGTCGGAGCAAAAAACAAGAACAGTTTCTCGACTTTATTGCACAGGGAACACGTCCCAATCAACTTTTCTTAACAGAAGCTGTAGATCGCAATGTTCAGACTGTCAAGCCTGTTGTGGATTGGTTCAAAGATGTCCTAGTTATTATCACAGCAGAATCTCACTATGAAGCTCTAGAATTTACTATCTTAAATAACGAACAATTTACTAAGTTTATAAGTAGCTTTTTAAAATTTGCAGGCACTGGTATTGATTCTATAGGAAAAGAAGAAGTTGACTTGGACTTTGAGCGCCATTTTCCAGGTATGCCAGATAGTATCAAGAATAAAATAATTCAAAAATTTGCTGATGCTAATGAAAATTCTATTGCAATGCTTGAAAATCTCACAGGTCAACGATATTTCCTCAAATATGGAGTAGAAGGTAAGCTAACCCTCATTCAACTCAGGACTCAACACCGTCATGAGAACGGTCATCTTGTAGACTTTTCAATGGAAGAAGAATCCGAAGGTACGCAGCGTTTAATCAACCTAATCCCTGCACTATTTGCTTTACAAGAAAATCCTGAAATAGTTATATTACTGGATGAGTTAGACCGCCGCCTTCATCCTCTTTTATCACGAAAATTTATAGAAGTAGCCTTGAATTGTAGACAAAAGAATAGTCAGAGTCAACTAATATTTACAACTCATGATACGAACCTTCTAGACTTAGATATCATGCGGAGAGACGAAATCTGGTTTGTTGAAAAAAATGAGCAAGGTGCATCACATATTTGTTCGCTAGCAGAGTTTAAAATTAGACCAGATGTTCAAATCGAAAAAGGCTATTTAAATGGTAGATTTGGAGCGATTCCATTCTTTGGAGATATCCGTAGTTTAGGATGGCTGGATTGTGAAACAGAGTCATCTGACAAACATGATAGCAAACATGAAAAAACGCAATCGAACCAAGCTCCTAGATCGTCAGTACAATAATCGAGATGCCACACTTTTTGTTATTGCTACAGAGGGTAGGGAAACTGAAAAGCAATATTTCTCGATGTTTCGTGACTCTCGTATCAAAATAGAAATATTGCCAACGGGCGAAGATAATAAGTCTGCCCCTCAATATGTTTTGGAGCGATTAGATGAATTTGCACAAAAATATAATATGACTCCAGAGGATACTTTATGGCTAATATTTGATGTGGATCGATGGGGAGTAAAAAATATCAGTGCAATCTGCCGTGAAGCCAAACAGAAAAATTATCAACTAGGTATTAGTAATCCTTGTTTTGAGGCTTGGTTATATTTACATTTTGATGACTTAGATCCTAATGATACAAACTGCAAAGATGTTGAAGCAAGGTTGCGAAATAAGTTGGGGTGCTATAATAAGAGCAATCTTGATTTAGATTCGTTTAAGGACTATATTGAGGATGCTGTTCAAGGTGCCAATAATTTACATCCCCACCATCAACAGCACTGGCCACCGACGCCCGGTTCCCACGTTTATCGAGTTATTCAGATGCTTCTCAAGGCATCGAAAAAACAGTAAAAATTAGTTAGTTTTGGCGGATCGTAACTTATTAAAGTTACGATCCGCCAAAATCTCCCATCTCAAATTTAAAATGGTCTTACCCGACTCGTTCCGCTAACTCCAACCACCGCTCAGTCGCAGTATCAATTTCGCGAGTCAATTTAGCCAAACGATCCGATAACTTCTTCACCTCCGCAAACCCGCTCGGAGCATTGTTGGACAAAATCTTCTCAACTTCTTGTTTTTCAGCTTCCAGCTTCGGAATTTGAGTCTCTAACTGCTGGTATTCCCGCTGATCGTTGAACGAAACTTTGGTGGATTTTGCAGTAGAAGCTTTGGCTTTTGAATTGTTAGATTCAGGGGTGCGTGCCAGCTTTTCTTTGTCTTTTTGTGCTTTAAGTTCCTTGGCTTCTTCGGCTTTCTTGTAGTCTAAATACACCGAATAATTACCGGGATACAAGCGCAAATTGCCGCCCGGTTCCAAGGCGAAAACCATGTCGATCGTCCGATCGAGAAAATAGCGATCGTGCGATACTACAATTACGCAGCCGTTAAAGTCTTCGAGATAATCCTCCAAAACCGCCAGAGTCTGCACGTCCAGGTCGTTTGTGGGTTCGTCGAGAATCAGCACGTTGGGCGCACTCATCAGCACTTTCAGCAGAAATAACCTGCGCTTTTCGCCGCCGGAAAGCTTGTTAATGGGTGCATACTGTTGGTTGGGCGGAAACAGAAATTTTTCCAACATTTGAGAAGCAGTAATGATTTCGCCATCCGCTGTTTGCACCAATTCCGCCACACTTTTGAGATATTCTATTACCCGCTGGTCTTCATTCGGTGTCAAATCTTCTGAATGTTGGTCGAAATAACCGATGTGAATGGTTGTGCCAATTTCCACAGTACCGGAATCCGGCTGAATGCGTCCGGTAATGATATCCATCAGCGTCGATTTGCCGGCGCCGTTGCAGCCAATAATCCCAATTCGGTCTTCGGGAGTGAAATTGTAGGTAAAATCTTTGATTAAAGTGCGATCGCCATAGGCTTTACGAATATTCAGCAATTCAATGACTTTCTTGCCGATTCGGCGGCCGGCTGTGGCAATTTCGACTTTACCATTGGCTGTTTTAAACTCCTCTGCGCGCATATCCTTAATGCGATCGATCCGAGCTTTTTGCTTCGTACTTCTAGCTTTCGGCCCTTTCTTGAGCCATTCCAACTCGCGCCGCAATACTCCGGAAAATTTCCGCTGAGTGCTGGCGGCGGATTCTTCGGCTAGGGCTTTTTTCTCCAAGTAATAAGCGTAATTGCCAGCATAATTGTATAGGTCGGCGCGATCGATCTCCAGAATGCGATTGGTAACGCGATCGAGAAAATAGCGATCGTGCGTAATCAGCAGCAGTGCACCGCGATAGCCGTTCAAATAGTTCTGCAACCACTCCACAGACAGCGCATCCAAGTGGTTTGTCGGTTCATCCATCAACAACACGTCAGGTTCCGACAACAGCGCCGTTGCTAAAGCAATGCGCTTGCGGTAGCCGCCGGACAAGTCGCCAATTTTGGCATGAAAATCCTCAATCCCCAGCTTGGTCAAAATCAATTTAGCCTTAGTTTCCAAGTCCCACGCATCCACCTCATCAATGCGTTCAGACACGCTAGACAAACGCGCCATCAACTTGTCGGTATCGCCTTTACCGTGGGACAACTGATCGGAAATTTCCTCGTATTCCCGCACCAAAGCCATTTGTTCGCCGCTGTCGGCAAATACTTGCTCTAAAACCGTGTGATTTTCGTCTAAATCCGGCTGTTGCGGGAGATAGACAATTGTAGAGCCTGGATTCACCCAGCGATCGCCAGAGTCGATCGACTCCAAGCCCGCAATCATCTTCAGCAGCGTTGATTTGCCGGAACCGTTGGTGCCGATGAGTCCGACTTTATCGCCTTCATCGAGGCTGAAGCTGGCATTACTCAAGAGTTCCTTGATGCCGAAGTCTTTTTTGATCGATCGCAGAGTAAAAATAGTCATGAGTATATAAAATTATCTATCTAACTTTTGACATCTATCCGCGACTTGCGGTATTTTTAGATTATATCATGTCTTGTACCGCACTTGATTTTGATTTGCGGTTTCACCCAAGGCAAGCGAGAATTTATCAGTCTAAGTTTCCGAACTGGCAAGATGAGATATAAAATAATAAGTAAGAGTTGAGATTAGGAGCAATGAAAATAGATCGCATCACAAGCAATCCAAAGCGGATGAATGGGCAACCATGTATTCGCGATATTCGGCTGACTGTTCGTCGGGTAATCGAGCTGCTCGCAACTTATCCCGATCGAGCAGAACTACATCAAGAGTTTCCAGAATTAGAGGATGAAGATATCCGACAAGCTCTAATTTTTGTATCCTCTTATCTTGACGATCGAATCATTGAGCTACCAAATCATTATGAAGCTGTTGCTTGACCAGGGATTACCACTTTCTGCGGCAGCATTATTTCGTAATGCAAGTATCGACACCATCCATGTTGGTGAAATTGGTATGTCTCAAGCCGAAGATACCGAAATCATCCAGAAAGCCAGACAAGAGGAACGTGTGGTTGTTACCCTCGATGCAGATTTTCATACATTACTAGCACTTGATGAAGCAGTTTCTCCCTCAGTTATTCGCGTTCGGATTGAAAGGTTACGCGCCCAAGCATTAATGGATTTACTGCTGATGGTAATTGCTCAGTGCGAGGAGGATCTAGAACAAGGATCTGCCATTTCGATCGAGCCAAGCCGTATTCGGATTCGCCGTCTGCCACTCATACCGGATGTCTAAAAAATAGTCATCAGTATATCAAGTCATTTACCTAGCTTTAGTGTAGCATGAGATCGCGTGTATTAAGTGCATTATTTACGCTCGTATTGCGTCTTGTATCACCTCTTCGATATAATTTTAATATACAGCTAAATTTTTAGCGATCGTTATTGTCGGTTTTCTATTCTCGCTCAATTAGCATCTCAGGTTTGCACTGATGGATTTAGATGAAAGAAAGCTAGCAGTTAGGAAGTTTTACGAGCGGTTTTGCGAAGAAAATTTTCGAGTGACTTCTTTATACGAAACAGTAGTCCATAATAAATGCCAGGAGGTTTGCCCGATATATCAACAAATTGCCAGTCTTAAATTGTTAGCAAAGTCTGTTTTTTCAGGTTTCGATTGTGTAGAGATTCAGAGAATACAGCAGAAAATACCTCAAACTGTTACTGATGCTTTCGACCGTCACTTCTGGTATTCCCAGTGGGCTCTTAGTGAATTATATCTGGTAAAAATTCCGATTGCTGAACAAGACACATTTTTTTTATTCGTTGTAGGGCTTTGTGATGATGGTTGGGAAAATAATGCTATGTTTATCGAAATCTTTGCCGAACAAGGCGAGTTTATCGGCGCAACAGATTTGTACTGCGATCGAGCAGTGCAATGGAGGGAAAAACAATTCACCAATCAGGACTATAGAGACAATAGAGGCGAGCCTCCTCCTCCTTGGTCTGGAGATATTCCTAACGATGTGTCTTGCGACGAACCTTTATCGTCAGCAGAAATCCTCGCAGAGAATCTGTCTTGCTTGTCCTTCGAGACTGTGTACTACCATGAACCTTTATGGTCAGAAGAAATGCTCTGGCTATCTGCTATAAAAATTGAGAATGAAGGGGCTGTTATTCGTTATGTTCTTCCCGACAAAACTTAAGGTATTTAATTTCCTGTTCGGATTGCATTAAACCTATTCATTTACACCAAGTCATGGAAAAAGCAGGCTAAATCAAAGTATTTGGAGTTATTAATTTACCAGAAATCCATGTAAACCTTCAAACCTGTAAAACCAAACTCGCTCAATTGCCTCTGCAAGCCGTCGGCGTCTGGCCCGTCAATTGCCGAAATTGTGTGCTGCGAATGACTGTGGCTGTTGAACCCGCACCAATACGGCAACATCCGCAATCGATCGCAAACAGGCTGTATTACGCTTAGATAGCAATCACTCTTGTCTTAGCCTGAGAATCAGATTCAGGTTTGGCAATTACCCGAATCTCCACATCACTACCCAGGGCGTTTAAGAACCGGAACAGGCGATCGATTGAAAAATCAGATAGTTTGCCGCGCAGCAAATCAGTGATTTTAGGGCGATCGATTCCCAGGCATTTTGCTGCTTCAATCTGGGTCAATTTTCGCATTGTAATTAGTTCACTAATTTGGCGAACAAGTTCAGCTTTAATCAATAATTCTGAAGAATTTGGCAGCCCTAGATCCGCAAAAATATTGCCACTACTCGATCGGACTTTAATTTCATCGCTCATTTTTGTCATCCTTTAGAGATTGTTTGTAGTATTCTTCATAATGCTGTTTGGCTCGTTTGAGTCGCGCTTCAATCAGTTCAATATCTTGTTTAGGAGTGGCAATTCCCTGCTTAGATTTCTTCTGAAAGATGTGCAAGACATACACAGCCCCCTCAAATCTGACTGTGTAAACCGATCGGTAAGTGTCCCCGTCAAAATTCTCAACAACTTCGAGAACTCCAGAACCTTTGAACCCTTTGAGTGGCTTCGCGTCTGGGTGCTTTTCACCACATTGCGCTTGATACAGGGCATACCCTATGACTTGCTGAACTTCTTCAGGAAAGTCTTTTAAGTCATCGAGGGAACTGGCAATCCATTCAACAGGCTTTAGGGGTGGATTCATAATTATAATATAGTGTTTTTGACATTAATTGTCAAATTAATTAAAGCACGATAGACTATGTGTGCAAACGGTAATTTTATGAATGTTGAGATTGATGAGTAAACTTGGGTTAGATTGCGATCGCAACTGGAGATTGACAAACAAAAAACCTATGCGGTAAAATGAGGAAAAAAGCACGGATAATTCCAAAATGAACGATCGCTCCTCAGCAGATTTGATATCTGTGACAGAGTTACACCGCCAGCTTAACGACTTACTCCAGCAACTATCGCCAGAACGATTACAGGTGCTTGCTGATTTTGCAGCTTATTTAGCCAATGCTGAAAGCGAAGCTGCAACTCAAGAACTTTTGGCAATTTCTGGATTGCTAGAGCGAGTCAAGCAAAATCAAGCAACCCCTAAAACTGATTATACAAACTGGAGAAGTCTTCGATCTGATGTAGGAAGATCGCCTCCATCCTGATGCTCAAAAGGTTTATGTCAATATTGCCCGATGTTTGGAGCAGTTAGAACAAACTCCCCGATCGCACCCTAATATTAAAGCCCTCAAAGGAGATTATGCAGGGTACTATCGCTACCGAATTGGGGACTACAGAGTCATTTACTCGATCGACGATGAAATAGTGCTGGTATTTGTTGTGGCGATCGCTCATCGCAGTCAAGTCTATGAATCGTGAGGGCTAGTTGGTAAGCCCAGCAGCAAGAGCGATTCCAATCCTCCTAGTAACGTTAAATAACAACTCTTACAAATTTACTATAATTCAGATACCAACCTTTGTTGGAGTATTTTTATATGTCCCTGCAAGAAATTTAAAAAAAAGCCAGCAAACTTTCAGTCAGCGAGATCCTTGGGTTACTAAGTGCGATCGTTCAATCGCTGCAAAGTACACCGGAAATCGAGGCTGAAATAGGCATTACTCAAGAGTTCCTGGATACCTAAGTCTTTTTCGATCGATCGCAGAGTAAAAACAGTCATCACTATAGTAAGAGCATTTACCTAACCTAGTTTAGGGCTGACTTTCCTACTCCAGCACAAACCAGATTATTCACCCTTTTGACACTGCAATTTTTACCGCGGCTGCGGAATTTTAATTGCCTAATTAATTCAGCGGGCTGCGGACTCGGCTGCTGCTGCGACGGCGACTCGCCACCGCCATCGCCAGCGTAACTTTACCTACAAAAATATTAAATTTTATTAAGTAATCTTTTTGGTTGCGCCTTTAAAAACTATCTTTTATAGAGCGATCGGCGATCGCCTCCCACGCTCTCTCCCGCCACCACAACCGATATATATAAAGTTTATATAAAGTCTAGCTGGTGGCAGTTGCGGTAAAAATATTTTTTAGCTACAGTGGTTAAAAAAGATAGCCTCTCATACACAAATATTAAAATATTTAGGAGAAAAAGCTGTGACGGTAAATGTTCTCTCTCTGCCATACCCTGTAACATTTGTGATTCGGTATCCTGAACGTTGGCCAGAGCTATTCGACCCCTCTGCAACAATACCAGATCCGAATTCCTTACATACGCGCATTCAAACCAACGAAGATTGTTGGATTATTCTGACCTATTTGCATCTGAAGCGAAAAAATCTCGACGTATCGATATCCAATAAATTTATCCCCGGGAAAATTTGTGTTGTTAGTTGCCTGGATTTTGGAATTAGCGATCTAACTTTTAACTCTTTTATTATAGGCTGTCGCAGTGATGGGCCCCAACCAGCCATTTGCAATTTCACAGTTGTGCAAAATAAAATTTGTATCAATTCAAAAACAGATATATTCATACCTCACTGGCCGCAACCAGGTATTATACCGAGGCTGAAAGAACGAGGAAACAGACTGGAAAATATTGTTTTTAAAGGTGGAGAAATTAATCTGTATGAATCGTTTCGTTCTCCTGAATTTAAACTAGAACTCGAAAAAATTGGTGTCAAATTCAGAATTAATGGCAGACCTGAAACCGGGCCTATTGTGTGGAACGACTACAGCACCGACGATTTAGTTTTAGCTGTGCGCGATCTCACAGAAAAAGATGCCTTAGTCAAACCAGCTAGTAAACTGGTTAATGCTTGGATAGCAGGAGTACCAGCTTTGCTCGGGCCTGAAGCAGCCTTCCAAGAACAGAGACAATCAGAGCTAGATTATATCGAAGTGACAACACCTCAACAAATATTTGAGGCAGTTAAACTGCTGAAGTCACAACCCCAATTGTATGAAAAAATGGTAGCGAACGGGCTTCGTCGCGCTGAAGATTTCACCACCGAAAAAATGATCGATCGCTGGTATCAACTGCTTGCAGGCCCTGTAGCCGATGGCTACAAGCATTGGCTGCAAAGAACCCAAGTCAGCCGCATAGCAGAGTTTTCTCTCAAGAGCATCCAGCATAAAATGTTGGCTAAAAAAGCGCTTTACAACCGCCTGCACGGCTATCGTCCGATTTCAGGTACCAATACCTAATTCTATTACTAAATGGCGGGTACAGTTACTCAGTTTCTGTACCCTTAAACCCAAGCATGAAGTCCGCGTTTTTATCTAGTGAAAATTGACCCAAGGGTGACACTTTTGCCGGCGATTTGAGGGTATCTGCCATGCAGTCTGGGGTGGGGCGCGATCGCCCTCGAAAGACTCAGCTACTGTTACAGGATAACAGGTGCGCGATCGATTGGTGTAGAAAGGGCGATCGCTCTTGCTCTGAGTGTCATACCCATAAATTGCCGCAACTGATGGCTCAAATGACTGCGGTTGTTGAATTCGCGCAGGGCACTTAGGACGCAATCTCACGCCCTAAGTGCGCGAATCTCTCCACATTTACCACTGACAGCAATAGCATCTGAGCTACTTTCTCTACCGTTAGTTAAACTCATTTCCAAAATTTGCCCCGCATCCCGTTGAGTTCCTACGGGCGCGATCGACATTTATTATACTCGCATTTCGCTGCATCAAAGTGCGATCGGCGCGATCGCCCCAGTTACACTCTGTACTCCCATTTAACACCAGCACCCAAAAGTAACATAACTTTACGATAGCTTTCCAACCCTGCTCCCATTAGTTGCCGAGTCAATCTCAAATCTCAAATCCCAAATCTAAAATCGATCTCGTTTTTTAATAGCGCCCAAGTAATGTATCATTATCACCAAACCTTAAGCAACAAAAATTTCCGTGTTAGAAGCCTTCGTATTTGGGACAGTATTGTGCGGGTTTTTTGGTATCATCCTTAAAAAGAACCTGGTGATGAAGATCGTCTCTATGGACGTAATGAGCACCGGTGTAATTGCCTATTATGTCGTGGTTGCATCCCTCAATGGTTTGTTTACGCCAATTATGGGAGATGTCAAAGATAGAGCTTTCGCCGATCCAGTCCCCCAAGGGATCATCTTAACTGCGATCGTCATCGGATTTTCAATTCAAGCCCTGATGCTGGTGGGTGTGATGAAGCTAGCACGGGATAATCCCACATTGGAAACCAGCGAGATCGAAAAAAATAACACGCCGTAAACCCATCCATGAATATTATTACGATCGCTTGGCTGACCATACCATTTTTTATCGGGTTCGTCATTTATCTACTTCCCAAACTTGACAAATATCTCGCCTTAGCAGTCACCTTTGTTTCAGCAGGCTACGCGCTACAACTATTTCTCGAAAAATCGCCCCTCAAACTGAACTTACTAGATAATTTCGGCGTTCAAGTAGTCGCCGATCGGTTAGGCGCCTACTTTATCTTGACCAATGCCATAGTAACTGCTGCCGTGATTTTCTACTGTTGGCACAGTAGTAAATCAGCCTTCTTTTACTCCCAGATGATTATTCTGCACGGCAGTATAGATGCTACTTTTATCTGTGTAGATTTTGTCAGTTTATATGTAGCCCTAGAAGTCAGCGGAATTGCAGCTTTTCTATTAATTGCCTATCCTCGCACCGATCGCTCTTTATGGGTAGCCTTGCGCTATCTATTTGTCAGCAACACCGCCATGCTATTTTACCTAGTGGGCGCGGTGCTAGTCTATCAAAAACATAATTCCTTTCTTTTTGACGGTTTAAAAGGTGCGCCACCAGAAGCTTTAGCCCTGATTTTTCTGGGATTATTGCTCAAAGGCGGGATTTTTGTATCGGGATTCTGGCTGCCGCTAACTCACTCAGAATCAGACACCCCAGTTTCAGCATTACTCTCAGGAATAGTCATCAAAGCTAGTATCTTACCTTTGTTGCGCTGTGCTTTAGTTTCCGATGACATTGATACTATCGTCAGGATTTTTGGCGTGGCGACAGCTTTAATGGGAGTGTCCTATGCCGTCTTTGAAAAAGATACCAAACGGATGCTGGCTTTTCACACAATTTCCCAGTTAGGCTTTATTCTAGCAGCACCGGCAGTCGGCGGATTTTATGCCCTAGCTCACGGTTTAGTTAAATCAAGTCTCTTCTTACTCGCCGGTTCCTTACCAAGCCGCAGCCTCAAGGAACTGCAATCTAAGCCGATCGATCCTACTCTTTGGATTGCCCTAGTTATCGCCAGTCTCTCTATTTCCGGGTTTCCCTTGTTAGCAGGATTTGGTGCCAAAGTATTGACGGTAAAAAATCTCTTACCTTGGCAAGTAATCCCCATGAATATAGCCGCCGTAGGTACAGCGATATCCTTCGCCAAATTCATCTTTATCCCGCGCGGCGAAAAACAGGAAGCCAAGCCTGGTTTGTGGCCAGCCGTTATCCTCTTAATTGGCGGGCTAATTATCGCCAATCTGGTGTACTTAGATGCTTATACCATTGAAAGCATCATCAAAGCAATTGGCACGATCGCGATCGGGTGGCTGATTTATGTTTTAATTATTAAACGGTTAGCGATCGCTCTGCCGCGTGCAGCCGAGCAATTCGATCATCTGGTTGGTGTGATGACTTTAACTTTGATCGGACTTTTTTGGATGGCATTCGCGACAGGAACCCACATTTAAACAATCGAAATTGCGATCGCTAACAGTAAGAATATGCAAGAAACCTCTGGCAAAAGTAGAAAGTATCTTGTAATTATCTGCGTTTATCTCCGTTAATCTGCCTGACATCTGCGGTAGTTGCACATCAAAGATTCATGCAAGAAGTCTAAGAAGGAAAAAAGATGATTGGAAGTTTCATATTGCGATTGACAATTTGGTTTTTGCTTACCGCCGATTTCACCGTACCGAATATCATCATTGGTGTGCTGATCGCATTTCTCCTACCCCGCGGCAATACACCCCCGGAAAGGATTAAGGAATGGCTGAGTATGCTCAAAAAAATCATGATTGCGATTCCGGTAGCATACATTGAAGCCTGGGAAATTATCCTTCGTCCCCATAACGGAGAAGACATGATTTTGGAACGGGCAAAAATGAAACGATCGCCGATCATGATATTTTTGGATGTATTCCTAATCACGTTTACGCCCAAAACAATTGTGGTGAGACAGAACCAAGAAGGCTGTTACGAAGTTCACCGGGTTTTCCCGATTAAAAAACCATGAATTTGCTCTTAATTGCGATGATTGCAGCCATGCTCATCCCCATGTACGAGGCATTGACGGATGATGATATTTGGCAGAAAATGTTAGCCTTGGGCAGTATTTCCACCAAGGCAGGAATTATGACTTTGTTCATCTCTGTCTTGCGCGACGATTGGATGATTGGGGCTGTAGGGGCGATTATCCTGACTGTGGGAAATGCGGGATTAATGCTGTTAGCACACATAATAAAACGAATGGATGATTTGTAAGCAACCCCGGTCTAAAGACACGGGGCTTCAGCAAATAAGCTGCAAGCCGTGCTTACCAGCCTAAGTCCTAGACTACGTTTTGAGAGTCACGACACCCTGTGGATGCGTAGCTAGTCCCTCGCTCTGTCATCTGCAATTAAACAGTCTTAAGGTCACTGAGACAGTGTTGCAGGTCTAACAAGCTCTCAAAACATTGGCGAAGCTAACGTTACTGAAAAGGAGAGACACAACAATGTCTAAACAACCTAATTACGCTTTTGTTCTGGATACCAATCGCAAGTCCTTGACACCTTGCAAGCCAACGGTTGCTCGTAAGTTATTGAACGCTGGCAAGGCTAAAGTTTTCAGGTTGTATCCGTTTACAATTATT